>JAGGUY010000026.1 GCA_021158265.1 Thermoprotei archaeon | reverse complement strand
GGATAATGGATGAAATAATTATAGATTGGAATGTTAGAATAATACCTTCACCTAATAAGAAGGCAACTATAGCGTGGCTTATAGCTAAGGCGAAGTCTTTAGGAGTAGCTGAAAAGAAAAGACCACCTAGGTTACGTGTTGAAAAGAAACCTATGAGCATCAATGAAAGAATACTTTACGTCACTGAAAGTATAGTAGGTCCTGTTCTTGCAAGAAGACTCCTTAGAAAATTTAGGACACTAAGAAATTTAGCAAACGCCTCAATTCCGGAGCTCATGAACGTTGAAGGTATTGGAGAGAAGAGAGCAAAAGAAATATACGCAATATTCAACACGCCATGGACCGAAATTTAAGTTAAAAAAAAGCTTTCCGGGAGCGTACTCTTTCTCATAAAGCTCCCTCCTTCTAACCTCAAGAACATCTATAGGTCTACCTAAATATTCAGCTGCAGAAATAACTCTCACCCTTAATGCCTTAGCATAACCGTAGATTTCTTGTAACCTAACCTTGTACTCACTGTCTCTTAAAAGGTGATGATCAAGTATTATCACACTACTTTTTATAGCCCCGATAATTTCCTTAAGATTTCTAATGCTCCTCTGCAAATCACTCATAGAAAACTTGTACCCTAGCATGTAGGTTAGTGGTCCATCAACTATTAAAATGTCGGGCTTATGTATTAAGATGAATTCTACTTGCTCCCTTAAAACAAGGCCCTCAACGTCGGAAGTGTATAGGAATTTCTCTTCACCATCATCTATGAGAACCTCAACAACATAGCCTAATCTATCATTTACACCATGCGGTACGGGTTTGGAAAAGCATATTTTTGTCCCGCCGAACATGAAGCATTTTGAATCGGCAACCTCTATTTTACTAGCATGCTTGCCCACGAGCTTTAGAAATCTTGATGCCCTTATTTTTTGGGAAACATTTATTTTATTCTTAGGATCCTTTATGATCAACGTTTTTCCTCTATAACTCTCTAAAGGTATTATACGGCCGGGATCATAATGGTCGTAATGGTAATGAGTTATTATGGCTACATCGGATTCTCTTAGAAACACTTCAATAATTGAGGAAAGCTCGTAGAGCCTCTCCACTTCTACCCTATGAGGTGGTAAGCCGAATCTTCTAGGAGCTAATGCGGCTGCCGGATCAATTATTATGTTTAGGTCTCTTGTTTGAACAAATGTTGCTTGCGACCTTACACCTAAACTGTCAAATGCTAATGGAGTTACCTTCAATAGATTAAACACCTGGGATCTTGATCCCTTAGGACATACTTTATGCTCTATATCTTCTCCAGATTATAAATGATAGAGCACCCATAGTTGAAAGTGTTGCTGTAAACATTTCAAATGGAATTATAGGTTGTGCTGCTACTTTCTTTTCAACACTTGACACATTAACCAATACTATGTTGCTCTCTCCAACCCTCTTACCTTCCTTTAATGCTATAAGTTTGTACTTGTAGGTTCCAGCTTTTGTAGGAGCATTGAATGTTATGGTGAATGATGTTTCGGTTTTTCTAGAAATATTAGCGTTTGAAATTAAAACCCAGTCTCCAATTGTAGGATCGTATCTTACAAGTTCTAAACTTAGATTCTTTTCCTGAACTGTTGCTTGAATTGTGACTTTTTCTCCAGAATTAACATTAATTATCGAGGGCTTAGCAACTACATTAACTGTGGTAGTTGTTTGCGCGGCTTTTTCAGTTTTAGTAGGTTTTTTAGCGGCTTTCTCACTTACAACAACTTCTACTGAGTTGCTTGCAATTCCGTTTTCAAGAAGTAGGCGGTAAACATATTTTCCTTCAGAATAGGGTGCTGCTGTTTTAATTATAGTTTCTGGGAAAGTAAGCTTAACCTCTTTAATAATCTTCCACTCATCGGTTTCATTAATGTACATTTGTAATTTACCACTTATCCTCGGTAATCCTATGAATGCCTTTAAAATGATTGTACCTCCGGGTTCCGTAACATTTGTTAGTGCTTGGAGAGATACGGGGTTTAGCACAGTAATTTTCAAAGAATCCTTCTCTACTTCACCATAGAATAAGCCAACAGCATAGTGGACTTTAACTGTTAAAATGTGATCCCCTATTTCAGAAAGCATAAGCCTTAATGGATATTCATACTTGGATAGCGGAGGAACATTTACATCTCCGAGGTTCTCGGTCTTAATTAATTTGTTATCAGCATAGACTTCTATTGTTGAAAGCTTAGCTGAAGCCCCAGCAAGCGTGTTCCTTATTATAATGTCTAACGTAAATTCCTCTCCGCTGAAAACGGATGGAGGGTATGACGCATAAAGTCTAATTGCATCCTTAGGATTAATACATTTTAAAGTTAAACTTAGTGTTTTTCTAATTGCATCACCTTTACTTCCTAAAACAAGGAATTCTATATCAACCTTAACTGAGCCTCCTAAGCAAATATTTTTCAAAGTATCTGATGGCATAAATATTTGGAAGCTTTTTCGGAAATTTCCTGAAAAACTGCCGAGAAACTGTGATGTAATCATCCTACCATTTATTTGGACAATTGCTACAATACTTAATTGGTCGTTAACGTTTTCACCATAAACTTCAACATTTAAAATAGGATTTTCTGAAACAACATTCCATGGATACCTAGTTGAAACTCTAAGATAAACAGTCGCATTAGCTCCAACTATAGCGTATGTTGACGATGAAATTTCTGTTCCCGTAACTGGAGGGATAATAGGTATAATGAATGCTGCTGCAGGCTGACTTTCAAAAACCTTACCGCCCCTGATCACAATAATTTCCGGCGTAATTTCTACCGAATCAACATTACCTGAAGCTTTCTCAATAATTTCCCCTTTAGGATGTATTTGGAGAGAAACTTTAAGTAGAGAGTTTAGAGAACTTATTACTCCAACGTATAGTTCATCTGAACCTACGTTTTCACTGTTTATACTGTATGTCAGTTTCAAATAGATGTATGTTGGCTTAGTTTTCTCCTCTTTAAGAAGTGTTGCGTCAACATATACTTCTAAAGGATATGTTAGGTCCCAAACGTTTCCCTTAGCTGAAATCCCAACATTAACTTTAACTATTGCGTCTTCAGCTAAAACTATAAACTCTCTCCACCCATAAATCGAAGATGAGAAAACAGGATACGGTAAACTAAGTAAGAAAATAAGAACTACAGCCAAAGCTATCATCGCCCTAGCGGGCTTCACAACATTACCCATAAACTGGTACCCCGCTGTTCCGCTAGGTATACTGTTTTCCCGTTAATTATAGAGCATTAAGCGGGAATGCGCCTACCAGTCGAAATATTCATGGAGGTTAAGTTATGGCAGAATCTCGAAGTGAAGGTAGCTGGGTTGAAGATCTAGTACTTTTAGCTATTTTCTTCATGACAATATATGTTACGACATATGTTTTGACGCATTACGGTAAATACTTTAGCGATATGTTTAATATGTTAGCGAGCTTTCTTAAATCACCCTATGGTTTAGCTGTTATGTTCTTTATTGGCGTAGTTAGTGGAGCATATGGCATAAAGGAGATTTACATTAGCGTTTATAGGAAAAGAAGTGTAGCATTAGGTTTTACCTTAGTATTTCTCAGCTCACTCATATTTATAGTTCTTTTCGTAGCAATAGTAACAATGTTCACGAGTTTTATGGAAACCCTTTTGAATTTTCTAAATAGGTAGTGAAACCGTCTCTTGCAGATGAAGTAATTGTCCAAACATAATGTTTGACATTACTTTTACTCCGAACATTACAATACCGCTTATTGCAAGCAATGTTCCTAAAGGCACCCACACTGTCTCATACATCCCTCCTTGAGCTATCTTTATTGCGAAAGCGTTAATGACGGCTACTGCAAGGACGAAAATTGATGATGCAAGCGTTGCCGTATCCATTGGGATAGGTTGGAAAGGTAGTATCATAGGTAATTCACCATGGGCTTCCTGTATTGTTGAAATTAGTACAGAGAATATGTTCAGTAAGCTAAGTATGAATGAGAGAACAGCTGAAAGTAATGTGTGAATAATGTATGTTGTTGACTCGAAGGCTTTACTTACTTGTGCTCTTTGCTTCCTGATGTCAAGAATTCTAAAGGTTGTTTCGCTAAGAACAGTTCCTACACTTGCAAGGTCTCCTCCAGCGTCTATTGCATCGTAGAGTACGTTCACGTTCCTCCTAATAACTTCACTCCACGTTTCACCTATGAAATGATACCATGCTATTTTAGGGTCAACACCGACTGTCAGCCTTGCTAAAAGCCTTTGTAAATATCTTGTTAACGCACCGTATTCGCTTCTAAGAACCGAAGCCAAAGCCTTGGAGACATGAGGCACTGTTGCGTAGGTTAAGCCGAAGCTTCTAATGAATATTGGAAAGAAGGACTCTATTTCCCTAATTTTCTTCTCTATTCTTCTAGCATAAAATCCGGGAATCACTACGGGTATAGCTCCTAAAGCCATAGCTAAGCTTGGCTCATTAAATGTAAAATATGTGAATAAGCCCGCCGCTACAGAAGCTGTAATTCCAACTATGAGCAGTATCCTGTACTTTCGTCTTTCAGGCGGCGTTATTCTAAGCGTATGCGTTATTCTGTCTCTGGGAAGTACCCTGTATAGAACGTAGGCTAGGGTAGCTAGCGCTGAAATTATTCCCATGTAAACTACAATTATTATGTTTGGTGAAGAAGAAAACATTAGCGAGAAAATAAGGACTGTTATCGCCATAAACATTGAGCTTGAAACACCTGACGTGTATACTCCGAGCAATAGCTTTGTTGCTTCAACTATTCTTCCATAGTGGGCTTGGAACTCTGTCAGTAAAGCTCTCCTTTCAACATCAAGGAATCTCTCTGGATCCTCACCTATGTTTAAAAGTTCTCCAAGTCTCATAAGGAAATCTCTGAAAACCTTGTTTCTAACGTTTCTAACAACAATCCTAATGGCTTTTCCGAAACCATAACTCCACTCTACAGCTAACGTAGCTATTCTCCTAAGTATCGCATCATACTCGCCATATCCTCCAGCTATTGTCTGAAGTTCGAAGAGCCTCTTTCTAGGAGGCTTACCTGTTGAAACAGCATACATATGTGTTATAAGGTATATTAATGTGTCATCGATCTCGTATGTTGTTGTTCTTTTCCTTATAGCCGGAAGAAGGTATTTAAGAAGAGAAATGACAACAGCCACTATAATTGGAACAGGTCTAGCTGGATCAGGAAGAATAAACGCTAAAACCACTCCAGCAGCTAAAACTGCAACTACTAATATTGTGTTCCTGTTCATTGCTTGCCACCGCTACTTAGGCACCTCAGAAAACGTTTCTTCAGCACTTTCACCATAAGGTAGAACTATTTTAACATAATACGGTGAATCGATTGTTGTTGAATTATAAACCTTAATCTCTATTGTTTCACCTATCTCCCAGATATCTGCTTTCTTACCCGTAAACTCAATGTAAGTCCATTCTCCAGGTGAGAATATTCCGTCGAAGTCATAGCTATAAAGTACGGCCTTACCTAATGAGCCAAAGTAAACGTCTATTTTACTTATAGGTGAAACTTCATATTGCCCTACGTTTTTGGCATAAACAACGAAAAAACCTCCACTATCATTGTATGTTGCATACACTACAGTTATTTTCGTCTTCACCCTTGCAACGTTTGCTTTCATACTGTAAACGAAAGCATCCTTTACCTCACCCATTTTTGTGAGAAACGCTGCTGCAAAAACAGATGCAGCTACAACAGCAGATATCAATAATATTCCCTCAACAACAACCGATGTGAAACCCACAGTTCATCACCTAAGGTTTATTCTCAACTTAACTCATAGCTGAATGAGTTTTAAACAGCCAACTCCAGAAGGCGACTACTAAACGAAAACAGTGGAAACAAATTGTAACAACATGCTATCTTATACCACGTCTGAGAGAGAGCAGAGAAATTATTCCAACCATTGCTATATGTGTTCCTATGAAAAGTAGGACTGCGCCACCAATTATTCCTACAAGCCTAAAAATAAAATCCTCTGTATAAGGGTTAAAATTCGATCTATAAGCTAATAAGAAACCCCCCGTGGCAAGCAGGATCCCTACGATTATGTACATTAATATGAGTATTTTCACTTTATCCATCATTTAACACCATAATGTGGTATAAAAAATGAGGCTTTAGTTGTGGAAAAAATCTTTTAGCTTATGGACCATAGCCAGCAAGGGCATCGTCGATATGCTAGCCTAGGTCTATGACTCCCTGGTCTATTCCTGGAGGCATCGTTCTCTCTACTGTTAGTGGAGCACCAGATGGTGGCTTAATTTCTAGCTTTATTGTCTGATAAGCTTCAGGCTTCACACTTGCATCTTTGAATATTATCATTACTATTGCTTTCTCTCCTATCTCCAGGTTAGTATTGAATGGCGAATTATAGTCAACCCATATTACTGCTGCAAATAGGCCTTCACTAATGTTCGTTTTAAGTATTTCCCAAATCTTTGTCATGTTAATGCTAGTGCCAACATATGCTGCTGTAATGCTTGAGCCTCCCTCATATGTAGCATTTAGGTAGTAGGCGTTTCCTGTACTATTCCAATAAACGTATCCATATACTGTGTATATGTCCGCAAACGATCCTGCCTCGGTTGACCAGTAAAGAATGCTTGCTCTTTCCGGATCCATGTCAACATAGTGTTTTCCTGGTGAAGCCTTTATCGGAGTTACTATGTAGTCTATTGTGCTTCCAGCACTTGAATATGCCAGTACTGATCCGTCCACTTCTAAGGCTGTGCTTGCTTCGCCAAGACCGCTTTGAATAACCGCTCCGCTCTTCTGTGTTGTTGTGAAGCCCATGTTAAGCACTACAAACGCTAATGCTGCTGCTACAATAACGAAAGCTATCAGTACAATAGCGGCCTCGATACCAACTATTCCTTTCCTGGTTTTCTTCCACATCATGTTGAACCACCCTGAGGAGGGAAAAATTTAATGTTTTAGCGTTTTCAGCCTTCAAGTACAATTACTGTTTCACTGAGGTTCGGTGGTACCATTCTCTCTACTGTTAATGGTGCTCCTGTTGGCGGCTTAATTTCAACAGTAAACGAAGTGTATGGATCTAAGCCTGCTCCTAATACATTACCATTGCTAAGGTCTATTACTAAGAACCATTTCTCGTTTGTTTCAAGCAGTTTATCACCATCATTTACATACCCTATAAAGGCTGCAGCATTTGTTCCTAATGCTATAAATGGATCCGATTCTGTTGTAGTAGTGTTTATTACTATATTCGTTAATGTTACAGTCTTAGTAGGTGTTCTAATAGTTACTATTGTCTTTGATAGATCTATTGGGTTCTTACCACTACTGAGCTTTAAGGGTATGGCTACTTTTGTTAACTGATTGCTACTTGTTTGACCTAGTACTGATCCATCTACCTCTAGGGCGCTACTTGCTTCTTTTAAGCTTGATCCCATTGCTTCTTTGCTTTTCTGTGTTGTGAAGAATCCCATGTTTAGTGTTACGAATGCTAGCGCTGCTGCTACGATGACAAAGGCTATTAGGACTATGGCTGCTTCGATACCGACGATGCCCTTACGGGCTTTTCTTGTTCTAAAGGTTTTTGTTGTCATTTTTTCTCCACCCGGAGTTTGACCCCGGTTTTTCACTTGTTCTGGGTGTTTCTGGTGTGTTGGGTGGTTTAGAGTATGGTTGAGTTAATCGTCTGCTAGGCGACATTGTTTCTCAACGTAATTTACTATTGTTGTTTAGATCGTTCGGGATCTTGAATGAGGGGTTATGGTTTGCGTGATCGCCGGGTGAAACTCGGATTAAATTAATCCTAAACATAGTGTTTATTCAGAGGTGCTTAGGAATGACTGTGACTCTGGAAGGTTTAGAGGTGCTTAGGAGGATTGACAGCGTCGTTGACTTCAGCAGGGCTACTGCTCAGTTAAAGATTCTTCTTGCTATAGATAATTCGACGCTAACAGTTACAGATATTGTTAAAGCTACAGGGCTTAAAAGGAAGACCGTGCTTGATGCGCTTAGGAAGCTTGAAATAAAGGATCTAGTGAGAAAGGTCGGCAATAAATATTCGCTATCTCCCGAGGGCTTAAGGATCTACGATGCTCTAAAGGGGCTTGTGAAAACAGGGAACATTCCTGTAGGTAAGATAAGGATTCGAGGAGAGAAGGTAGCGTTTTATGAAAGTTACGATAAGCTTCTAAGTACGGCCTATATGCTCTTAGCTATGAAAATTATTGGAGACTCAGATAATAAACCGATAACTATTAAGAAGCTAGCAGCGAAACTCCATGTGTCACCTTTAACCTTAGAGGAGCATTTGAGAAGATTTACTGAAACGAATGGGTTAAGGGTTTTCGAGAAAGTATATGATTTAAAACATCCTAGAACGGTTATGTATAGGCTAACCAAGCTTGGTCTTAAACTCTACCATACAATCTATGCTAGACACATTTCCAATAGGAAAAAACTTCTCATTATTGAGGTTATTGCGTTAGCTATATTGGTGCTGTTGTATTTAATTCTGCTTTAGCGTAGTTCTCCTGTTCTTATCTTTCTCAATGCCTCCTCTAGACCCTCAAGTACTGCATATTGTGTTCCCTCTTTCTTCTTCATAGCTTTAGCTTTCTCATCTATTATGTTGAATATCTTAGCGAAAACTCTGAAGACATCGTAGTAGTCTATTATGTTTTTCTCCTTCATCTCCCTTAAAATCTGAGCTCTAAGCTCTAATTCCTCATATATTAGTCTCAGTTGTCTTCTAGAGATACCTCTCATTGTTGCTATTTTCTCCTCTAGAAGATAGCTTGAACCCTTACCTCTGAAGAGGAATCTGTCGTTAGCTGGATCCCATGTGAAAACAGGTATGTAAATTATTGAGTCAGCGTTAGCATCGTAACCTATTATTTCGTTTACGCTAAGCATTCTTCTAAGCATAACACCCTCTCTATACACTGCGCTCTGTATTATAACGAAGTTTAAGTTGTCAAGTTGTGTTTTAGGAACATTTATTGGAGGAGAAGTAATTCTCTGAATAAGCCTAACAACGCTACCAGCGTGGAAAGTGGCTAATACAGGGTGGCCTGTATTATGTAGTGCTACTGGAACGTCGCCACCTATGAAAAGTTCTGTTTCAGGAACTGAAACATCGTAAACATATCCTTCATACTTGGTCTTTCTTACATTTAACACTTTTAAGAAGGCTGTATCGCTCTCTAGAAGTATTTTTAGTTTGCTAAGGATTTCCCTTGAATTTTCATCGAGTTTTTCACGATATTTCTCAAGGAATTCAAGTATCTTCCTAGCTGTTCTTCTAAAAACAAATCTCTGTCTACCTTCATCATATCTTCGCACAATATACGTTAGCTCCAGAGGAAGTTTCGTTTCAAGATTATTGGCCTTAATGATCTTGATTATTGGTTTTAAAGGTATTCTTTCACTCCATAATCTGATCCCTTTAGTTTCAAATAATCTCACACGGACATCATAGTATTTTCCATATCTTCTATCGTTGATTTCGAAAATCTTCGACTCTAAACCAGCTAACCTAGCTAACCACACTAGTTGCTTAGCTAATTCCCTACTTTTAGTTGTGTAAACAACAATGCCTTCTCTCGCATTAGTTCTTCTAGCATCAGCCATAAGTCCCCTAAAGAATTCTTTAATAATAGGAGCTGGTGATTCGAAGAGTTCATATGGTATATGCTTTTCCTGAAGTTTTCTACCAGCAATATGCTTTATTAGGTATGCTAGAGGTGCGTTGTAAATCCTTACTCTGGAATAGCTTCCCCTGTCTTTAACCGTAACGGTTGCGTTAAGATCTTTAGCACTACTGGTTATTTTGCTAATAAATTCTTTCTCACTAGAACCCAAAGATAATGATATTACCGGGTTCTTACCCGACCTTTCCTCAACACAACCATCAGCCAAATATGTTCCTAATAGGAACGCTAAGTTCTCGTTTAAGACCAGTTTGCTTCTTAAATGTTTACTTCTTCCACTGGTTTTTACATATTTTCTATCTGTGAACTTAACATTAACACCTACATCTTTCAGAGTATTGTAAACGCTAATTTTCCTAAGAGAAGATTTTACACGGTTTCTTTTAACGAATGTTACTAACAAATCACCTTTCCTTAACTCACTAACGTATTTTGGCTTAATTTCTAATGTGTCCTCATCTAAAACAAAAACACTATGGGATCCTGTAGCTTTTAATACTCCTTTACCTTCATATAGTATTTCATATATTTCTGAAGCTTTATGCCTTAGGACATAGTTTATCTTGAACCACTTTACTTTACCATACTTATCCATTGATAGTATAAGGTATTTGTCAATGTATTTAGGTGTTCTCTCTTCGCCTTCGCTATAGAATTTGTCTATAAATTTGCCGATAGGTGTGAGCTCTATTTTCCCTGTTTCCATGTTCTTCACTAATATTGGTGTGTCCCATGAAACACTTTGCATGGCTTGGAATGCTACGTTTCCTTCTGCTCCTCTAATCTCTCCTACTATGATGTAGTTTGGTCTCTGTCTGAGAGCTGCTTTGAGTAGGTCGAACATTGTTACGCTGCTTTCTACGCTTCCGGTGTCTCGGGTTAGCTCTCTAACCCAGTTGTCGTGTGGTACCTGTACTTCGGCTGTGTCCTCTATTGTTATTATTTTCGCTGTCGGCTTAATGAAGGCTATTATTGCGTTTAGCGAAGTCGTTTTTCCTGAGGCAGTTTCTCCGGATATGAAGCCGCTCATTCCCTCCAGGAGAAGCATCCAGAGATATGCTGCTACTGTTTCATCTAGCGTGCCCCATTTTATGAGCTGAATTACTGATAAGGGTACTTTAGAGAACTTTCTAATGGTGAAGTTGCTTCCCTTAAGGCTAACATCTGTTCCGAAAACAATGTTTATACGGCTTCCGTCAGGGAGTGTTGCGTCAACTATTGGTCTAGCGTGGCTTACCGGCTTACCTATTCTCTCGCTAAGCTCAATAACGAATCTGTCAAGTTCTTCTTCAGTTTTGAATTCAACACTTGTCTCTAAAGGTCCAAAAACCTTGTGTACAATGTATATGTAGCCTACTCCATCACAGCTTATATCCTCAATATACATGTCCTTAATGAAAGGTTCTAGAACGCCTAAACCAACCTTATCCCTTATTAAATAGTACCTTAGAATCTCATAGTCTCTACTGTAAACAGGAACCTTCTTAAGTTTTAACTTACCCATTCTCTTCCTTAGAAGAAGCTCATCATAGTTTACTGGAGTATCGACTACATCAACTGATTGCCCCAAGAACTTAAGCAGTAGCTTCTTTCTTTCCTCCTCATCCCTACTAACATCTCTCTCGGTCACTAATTCAGCGATTTTTTCTTCGACAAGCTCTATGAGTGCTCTAGGAGGCCTTGGAGGCTCTATTACAACGTACTTCCTATATCCTGAAACAGTTCCTCCTGGAGGCATGTATACGTGAATGTAGAGGTTATCTCCTATAGGGTAAATGACATTAACGTTAGGTGCCTTCTTTAGCTCCCCGGGAAGTTTGCCTTCATAATAGTCTGGCCAGCCAACTTCAGGAACAATTCTGTTAAGATACTCTGCTAAATGAGGAACTCTACTTGCTTCTTCAAGCAGCTTATCTAAACCTACTGTAGGTCTAGTAACCCTATATTGCATAAGCTGAGCTAATGCCACAACCTACCCCCTCCTTCATGCTTTGGCGAGCGCGAGTGGTACAACTTTTATTCCGAAGGCTGGATCAACATCGAAAGCTATAGTTGAGTCTACAGGACCCGCTGCTCCACGAAGCTTAACAACCTTCATAACCTTAATGAGTCTACCACCTACCTCGGCGAAGTCTAGCTTAATGTAGCTATCACTGATAGCCCTAATTCTAATCATGATTTCGTCAGGTAGAACTGAGGGGTGAATAGTGAGTATTATTAGCTTTCCTTCTCTAACAAGCGTTCTCGCTCTAGTTAGGAAGTCTAGAACTACGCTAGCATCAGCGTAAACAGCTAGTACACTAAAGGAGTCAACTATGAACACATCATATTCATCCTTAACTCTTGCCATATAGTTTCCAAGGACATGCAAGAGATCTCTAGCAACTTTCCTAGCCCACCTAACACCTTCCATATGCGCCGGCATTATCCTAATTAGTCCTTTGAGAAACTCATCTGTCATATCTAAGCTTAGCTTTCTAGTCTGCATTACAAGCTCTTTCACACCAGACTCCGTAGTCACATATACGACATGTTTGCCAGCTTTGGCAGCACCATAAGCTAACTGCTGAGCTAAAAGACTCTTACCAGTACCATGATCTCCCTCTATAGATAATAAGTTAGGGACAGGTATGCCTCCTCCAAGCCTCATATCTAATTCCTCATTACCTGTAGGTAGTACGTAGCCTTCCAGTGATTCTTCAATATTTGTTTCAACAACTTCATCAAGTTCCTCGGGCATTAAATCACCCTCTATGTGGAACCTATAAATTCCGATGTAAGACCATTAGGAAGAACAAAAACAACTATAAACGTACTATTTGGAGCTAGAGTATCGTTCGGAGTAATGTCAATTTCAACTGTCATACCTGAAATCATTTCTATAGAAACACCAGAGGGTATTGTAACCACAGTATCTCCAATATATGCCTTAGTTGGTGTCCAGTCACCATAGCTATGGTACTCTATAACTCTAGAACCTAAGCCGTTAAAATAGTCCAATATTATATCGCATCCTTTTCCTAAGATTATTGATTCAGAACCCCTATTCGTTATGTTCATGTAAATTTCGTTTGTTAAGGAGTTATAAACAGCGTTTTCGATAACAACATTAGTATGTGTTTTTTCAACCATATTCTTAGCTAATGATGACTCTAAGGCTTTAAGTTGAAATATAGCTGCTAGTAGGAAATACGAAATCACGGCTGCACCTACTAGGGAAATTATAAGCATTATTGCAGTAGCTGCAACACCTCCAAAACCCATTAGCTATCACCCTTTATCTATTAAGTCGAGTAGGTCCTTAGCAGCGCTTTCTTCAGCCTTCTCGGTTGCTGGAAGAACTTTTTCAGCAACCTCACCATTAGATAAACCTATAGCATGAACAAGCTCTCTCAAATACTTTGCTTGTTCATCAATACTTAAACCTAGAGATCTAAGCTCATTAACAGTTTTAATTATTTTCTTTAGGGCCTTACCTATGTTCTCGTCAATAACGCCTATGTCAATGTAATTATCTACGAGCTTTTCAAGCATATCTGGAGGTATTTGGTCAATTATCTTATTAACCCATTGAGCAAGCTTAACGTAAAGACCATAGTCTATTCGTGCGTTCTCCTTTCTTTCCTCCTTTTCCTGAATGACCTCTTTTTTAGGTTCTTCTTCAGCAGATTTATTTTCAGCATTTTGCTGCTGCATAGGCTGAACTATAGGGTACTGTATCACAGGAATTACTGGCTGAATTGAAGGTTGAACCACAGTTGCTACTTGAGTGGGATTTTGAGCGGGCTGTTGTGTTTGCTGTTGTTGCTGTTCAGTTCCACTAAATAGGTCAGCATATTTTCTAAGAATATTGAAGGGATTACTTAGTTCAGCCATAGCTGATCTTAAATCGACAAGCGTTGCTTTAATTCCATCAATGCTTGCTTTAACATACTTTTTAATCTTGTTTATTTCACTTTCGAGCATGTTTATTTTCTCAACAACATTAGGTGGGAGTTCAGCTTGAGACTGAGACTTCTTTTCTTCTTTCTTTTCCTCACCTCCTGCTTTAGTAGTAGATGGAGTTTGCTGTATCTGGGTAGGAGGAGGCTGAGGTGATTGAGGTGTAAGCTTAACTACTTCAACAGGTCTGTTACCCACCTTCTCACGCATTTCAGGAGAAAGCTGAGGGATCTGGGCTACTCCTTCACTAGTAGGTTTTGCTTCAACAGTTTCTGGCGCTTTAGCTTTAACTGTGAGCCTACCACCAGCTACCTTATTCAGCACTTTATGCACCGTAATCCTACATATAGGGCAATTACAACGCCATACACTTTGCGGCATATTTCCTAACCTCTTAGAGATACTGTTCTCTACTCTTTACTGTTCTCTAAGAAGAATAGTTCTTCAGAAAATAAGCACTCATCTACACTCTGCGTCTACTAGTCGAAATAGTGTATTGTAATTTCCAAGTTCCTAAATTTTCATGAATATTCTTGCTCTAGTGTTTAGAGGCTTAAACATTTTTAAAGCATCACCGAAAGCATATTCGCTAGCTCCAAGAATGAGAATCCCGCCTGTTCTTAAAGCCATATGGAATTTCCTAAGAACTTTTTCCTGTAAATCTCTTGAGAAATATATTAAAACGTTTCTACAGAAGATAGCATCCATAAACATGAACGGAGGGTCTTTAATCATATCGTGTCTTTTGAATTTAACAAGCTTCTTAACTTCGGGCTTAACCATGTATGTCGCTGGGCCTATTTTAATAAAGTATTTTTCAAGTAGCGATTTACTCAGATTTCTAAGTGACGAAATATTGTATATTCCCTTTTCAGCGCTTCTTAACGCATCCCTGTCAATATCTGTAGCGTAAATCGTTATTGAGTATTCAGAAATTCTCTTACCTAAAATTTCGTGAAGTAGAATACTTATAGAATAAGGTTCCTCGCCTTTTGAACATCCGGCACTCCATATTCTTAACACTTTAATTTTCTTTTCAGCAATAATTCTCTTAAATATGTCCTTTAGAACATCCCAAACCCAGGGGTCTCTAAAGAATTCTGATACATTTATTGATAGGCTGTCTAATAGCTTATCTGCTTCTGAAGGATTCCTTTGCAAATACCTAATGTATTCACCAAGTGTTTCCAAACCTAAAGCTATTATTCTAGCTCTAATACGTCTAGCTACAAAGTCGTCTTTATATCCTGAGATGTCCATTCCCTTTATCCTACCTACTATTTCTTTAACCTTCCTTATAGCTGAATATTGTAAGGCTTCCATTCACTATACCCCTATCCAAAGAGAACTTTTCTTCTAGGTGATGTGACAAATATTGTGGCTGCTTCGAGATCGAAGAATACGCTTCTACTAACTGTTCCTCCAACATCCTCAGCAACGATAGGTATTCCCTTTTCTCTAAGAACCTCTCTTGCTGCTTTAACATTTCTATCTCCAATGTTCATCGATGAAGCATATTTTAGAACATTAGCTCCACCTATTAGAGCCGAAATTAACCTATGTTTCGATGCACCTTTCTTAATTAGCTCCGATAAAACTATGGGAATAGATGTTCGAATATATTTCATTGGATTATCTGGCCTGCTAATTTTAGGTTCAGGAAGCATTGCATGGATAAGAGCCCCTATTCTCTTGAATCTATCATACAGGATTATTGCTACACAGCTTCCTAAAGCATAGGTTGCGAGAATTTTCGGATTGGAAGCGATTTTGTAATCCCCTATACCTACGGTAATCATTTGCTTGTTAGGGAAGAATTTTTCAACTTTAACAAGCTTCATCATACATTATCACCTGGAATCATAAGCATATCAAAATCTAATTCCTCATCGCCACCGGAAGTTATTGAGAATTCCAATATTTCGATAATATCTTTAACCATGGCTAAAGGAGCTATAAGCGACTCTATAATGGCTACATCATAATCTATAACGACTTCAGGTATGGTGTATGTAACTTTACCACCTACTTTTCTAGAGAGTTCAGAAGCCAATGTTCCGAAAACAATGTTACCAAATTCTCTAAGTGCATCCAATGCTTCTTCGTCTGAAAGCTCCATATCAGCTTGGAGAAGAAGAATTTCTGAAATCCTTCTGGCACCACTAACACTAAGTAACAATATTACATGAGTTTTCTGCTCCTCAATTAGTGAGTAAATAGCTACAATTAATTCGTTCCGACTTAAAGAGGCAATTATTTCTTCAGGTGCTTTCTTAGCTCTAGATTTAATGCTTACCTTTATTGGTAAACCTGTAAGCTCAGAGATACTATTGCTTATTCTTTCGCATAATCCTTTAGATGCACTTTCAGATACCAATAACATCAAGTTTTTCTTCCCTCTCATAGAGTCCTCTAAAACCTTTTAGCATTAGGATTAGAAAAAGTAAAATTAAGCTCAAGTGCACTTTACGTCATGCTGTCGCAAACACTACAGCATAGCTACGTTACTCTACTGCGTTATTTCGGCTTGCTCGATAGTTTCAAGAACCCTTTCCGTATCTAAAATGCTTATAAGCTCCCCATCTCTTCTCAAAACACCCTTAACATAATCTCCCGCTTCAGTAGGTGGTGGAAGCATTTCATTATCTGATACGCTTATAACTCCTACAACATTGTCCACGGAGAAGCCTACAGCTTCTTCATTGTAGTTTAGAATTATTGCTGTTTCTGAAGACTCTCTTTTAACATTAAGTATTTTAGAGATGTCAAGTAGAGGCACTATTTGTCCTCTTAAGTTAAATACACCTAAAACATATTCCGTTGTTGTAGGAACTATTGTGTACTGTTTAACCCTAACAACCTCTCTAACGTACTTTAAATCAATACCCCACATTTGTTTTCCAAGTTTAAACACGACTATTTTTCTATCAACTATTTCTACATCACCTCCACTTTAGGGTATTAGTGATAGAGGGTCAAGAATTAAACACACCCTACCATCACCAAGTATTGTTGCTCCTGCAAGGCCTTTTGCTCTAGCCAAAATTCTACTTAGAGGCTTAACAACAATGTCTTCCTGCCCTAGTATCTCGTCAACAGCTAACGCTACGAGCTTTCCTCTTTTCTCAACGATTACAGCGTATTTCTTATCTGATGCTCCATCTATTCCTAACAAATAGGCTAGATCGTATATTGGTAATATCTTACCCTGATATTTCACAACATCTGCCTGCCCGACGCTTCCTCTATCAGTAAGCTTTATTGTTGTAATAACGCTTGTTACTGGAATAGCATAAGGTGTTGTACCTAATTTAACTAGCAACGCTCTTAAAGTTGCCATGCTAACTGGTATTTTGAATAAGAACTTCGTTTCCACATCAACCTTACTATATATCTCTAATGTTCCTCCTAATGCTTCAACAGCCTTCTTAATAGAATCAAGCCCTGACCAAGCACCATTCCTTAATGAAAAACCTGGAAGAGTTGTCAACATAAGTGCTTCTTCCTTACCCATTTTCTCAACGGTTGTTGCGGGAACAAGACCTAGTTCAACAGCTCTCTTCTTAACCTCCTCTGCATCTATCCCTCTACCATCAGATTCCACAGTTAGTATTACGTGGTTTCCTTCTCTAGTAGCTACAAGTCTTATCGTACCAACACCAGGCTTACCCTTTCTACTTCTTTCCTCAGCTTTCTCTATATCGTCTCTTACGAGAATCTCTATCAATTTAAATAGAGGCTCTGCAAGATCCTCAAGAACTTTCCTGTCAAGGGAGATTTCGCTACCTTCAAAGTATACATCAACTTCCTTACCATACTTCTCGGAAAGTTTAGAAACATACCTCGGAATGTTTCTGAAAACATACTGTAATGGAACAAGCCTCATCCTCATAACTTCATCCTGTAATTCGCTAACAAGTCTTTCAAAAGTAGCTAATGTTTCCTTAATATTCGGTATATCGTATTTTGAAATTATAGCTGCTAGTCTGCTCTTAACAAGTACAAGCTCTCCAACAAGATTGAAGAGGGTATCTAGGCTTTTAACATTAACTCTCACTTCACCTAGCTTCTGAGATTGTTGCTGCTCCTCTGCTAAGAGAGATTTTGTTTTAGCTTCTTTCTCCTCGACCTTTTTAAGTAAGTTCTCTATTTCAGCTAATTTATCTGTTGTAGATTCTGCTTTCCTAGATATCTCGTCTTCGCGTATCCCTAGCGCCTCAATTTCGACTTTTCTAGCATCGTAGCTTTCTAAATCAGGTATTTCCTTAGCTACCTCGTCTAGTTCGTCAAGTTTCCTAACAGCAGCTAGAATAGCTACCCTGTATGTTTTCGTCTGAGAAACTTCTGAACCACTAGGTATCGTCTTTATGATTTCGCCCAATTCACCTATTTTCTGTAATGCCACGAAATATCTTAGTACAAACATGGGGGTTTCTTTGAACTTAAGAGTTATCTTGTAGAACTGTAACCCCCTAGCTAAGGCATCCAGCGCCTTCTCTCTTTCAACATCACTAAGTTTAAAGAGTTCCTTATCTACATCCTCATCTTCTACATTCTTACTCTCCTTAGAAACTTCATGTTCAGATACCTTATCAAATGATTTAGAAACGTTTTCTAGCGCCTCAAAAACTTCTTTGGGCTTTTCTTCTGAAAGAGCAAGTTTTCTTAGAAACTCCAGTGCTTCCTTAGCTTTCTCTGTAGAAACAGGAGCCTCACTTTTCTCTTCAATTGCTAATGCTCTCTCTAATTCCTCTAGAATTTCGGAGATATCAGCTTCTTTATCCGTTGCTTTCTCCTCAACTAATGATAACATCTCATTTAGCTTATCTAGTACGCGGAAAAGAAGCTTTACATGCTCTTTCGTCAGTTTAAGCCTTCTATCCCTAACCATTGCTAATAGGTCTTCTGCTTTGTGAGCGAGTTTTGAAATATTTTCTAAACCAAGCATTCCAGCATTTCCTTTAAGACTGTGCATTAACCTAAAGATTTCGTTAATGACCTCAAGGTTTTCCATGTTCTTCTCTAGCTTAGGTAAAAGCTCGTTTAAGCTATCTATGTAGTCTCTTGCTTCTTCAAGAAACAATTCTAAATACTCCTTATCTGGAGTTTCGCCCATTTTACGGGACACCTCCTAACCTTTAATCTTAAAACACGGTTTATTTCATCACCAATTTTATCTACGGGAAGAACAACATCAGCCGCCCCTCTTTCAATAACTGCACGAGGCATACCCCAGACTATGCTTGTTCTTTCATCTTGAGCAATAACGTATCCTCCAGCTTTCTTTATTTCAACAGCTCCCTCCGCTCCATCACGGCCCATGCCTGTAAGTACAGCCGCTACGATTGCCGAACCCCAAACTTTAACTATGGATTTCATCGTTACATCGGCTGCCGGTCTTACACCATGAACTTTAGGTCCTTTGTCAAGTTCTATTACGGGCTTTCCACGTTTCAATTTAACTAACATATGGTAGCCGCCGGGAGCAACATAACCATAACCTGTTAGAACAGTGTTGTCTTCGGAAGCTTCGACAACCTTTATTTGGGATGCTCTATCTAATCTTTCAGCTAATGACTTTGTGAATAGAGGCGGCATATGCTGAACTATGAGTGTTGCCGCCGGAATAGAGGATGAAATCTTAGGTACTATACGCATAAGGGTTTGCGGACCACCAGTTGAAGAGGCAATAAATGCGACTACAGGTGCTGGAACAGCTAAAGGTATTTCCTTTTTCTTGGGAACAAGTAAGGTAGCAGTTCTTTGAGGTTTTCTTAACCTTTTAAGCATAAGTCGTGCTGTAAGCTTTACTGTCCCTATGGTTGCAAGTATTTTCACTTTTCTTATAAGTTCCTTAGCTAAATCTCCGAGGTTCTTAACTGTAGGTAAACCTCCAGGTTTAGCTATTACTTCGAGAGCTCCTGCTTCTAAAGCGTCAAGCGCCGCTTTAGAACCTTCCTGGGTTATCGAGCTGAAAACTAATATCGGCGTTGGCTTCTTAGCCATAATTTCCTTTATAGCCGTTATACCGTCCATCCTAGGCATAACAACATCCATTATGACTACATCAGGATTTAATGACAGAGTTAAGTTTACAGCTTCAATACCGTTCCTTGCTTCACCAATAACTTCTATTGAACCATCGCTTTCAAGAGCATCCTTAAGAACTTTCCTCATGAGCGCTGAATCATCAGCAATAATTACTCTTATCTTTTTACCCGCCGACGGCATTTTTAACAACCTCTATAAGTTGCTGAGGCTTAAACGGCTTAGGAACAAAGCCTACTACTCCTAAGCTCTTAGCTTCCTCCTTAGCCCATTGCTGATTTACTGCTGTAAGAACAATAACCTTCGGCTTAACACCTGATGATGCAATATGCTTTAATGCTTCTAAACCATCCATCTCAGGCATGTTAATGTCGAGAATCACTAGATTCGGCCTATATTTTTCAACACATTCTATAGCCTCTCTTCCGTTAGATGCTTCAGCAACCACTTCAACACCTATTTTCTCCAAAGTTTTCCTTATAATCTTCCTCATAAATCTTGAATCATCAGCCACAACGACCTTCATAGCATTCACCTTACTTGATATTATTAACTATGAAGTCTACAACAGCCTTAATTCTCAAAGTGTATGGGTGCTTGGGATGCCTTAGTATAAACACTCCTCTACTTCTATGCTGAAGAATTTCAGGATAGAACGGTATTACTCCTATTACTGGTACGCCTAGAAGTTTACTTACCTCAGCTTGTAGTTCAGGCGCATTTGCCATATCTGGCGGTACCATGTTTAATATTACATAGCTTGTCTTGTTGAACTTTGAAAGAACTTGTGCCGTAACATATGTTCCTGTTATGTCTTGCTTATCCATCCTCATCAGCATGAATGACACATCGCTTGAAAGAACAGCTAATAACGTATCTTCGTTAAGACCAGGATGTGTATCAAATATTACATAGTCTACTCCGTACACTTCGCCCAATTGCTTGGCCACTTCTCTAAAGAACCTTTCAGAATATCCTTCCCTCATTAGCTTAGCTATTTCCTCAGGCTTCATGCTGGCTCCTAAGAAGTAAAGTTTACCTCTAGGTAAGCTTAGCTGATTGGTTAGATCAACAACTACGTCCTCTAATGCTGCTTTTCCATAAATGTAGTCATTAAGGGTTGCTTTCATCTGCGACTGGCTTACTTGGTAAATTACATGTAGACCTGGGCTTGTCAAGTCCAAATCCACAGTAGCTACCTTCTTATTGTATAATGTTAACATTACAGCTAAGTTCGCTGTTGTCGTTGACTTGCCTGTACCTCCTCTATATGAATGAATAGAGAAGCTAATCACCATAACCGATCACCTCATTATTCGAGGAGTTCTTCAAGCTTCTTGAGCCTTGATTCTAAATCGTCCAGCCTGTTCAGAATCTCTTCAAGTCTGCGTTCGAAAGCGGAAACCTTCTTCTCAACAACATCGATATCGGTTTGAGCACTAAGAAGCGCCTGACTTATCTTAGCTCTAAGATTCGCTTCTGATTCGTCTCTTCCAGGTTTAAAATAGTGTTTTCTCATGGACAAAAACGTTCACCTCAATTCATAAGGTTTAGCTCCTTAACAAGGTGGGGTATGTTCAAAACTATTATGATGCCTCCATCATCGGTTTTAATTACACCTTCAAGTGAAGGATCTGTTGCTGAAGCAGGCTTCTCTATGCTGCTTCTCTTTACTCTTAAAACGCCGAGGACATGGTCCACGATGAATCCTAGATCTCTATTGTTATCTAGGGTAAAGATAAGCACCTTGCCCTTATTGGTTTCGCTTGGGTCGCCGTAGCCGTCAACTCCTAGGTATGATGCTAGATTAACTAAGGTAACCATTCTTCCTCTTAAATTCATGATCCCTTCAATATAGGGCGGTGCTCTCGGCAGTTTCACTATTTTCCGCAGACTAACAACTTCTCTAACATGCCTAACATCTACTGCGTAAACGTTTTCTCCAAGCTTAAACGTTATAAGCTGGATTTCACTATTGTGCTTCTCCATTCCCTAACAACCTCCTTCCAAACCTTTCCCTCAATGTTCGTAAGCAGATCAGCAGCTTCCTCAAGCTCCTTCATAGCTTCCAAAGCAAGCTTCTCGGCCTCGTCAAGTTCTCCCTTCTTGACGGCCTCTAAGGCCTTCTTTAGTAGCTTCTTCGACTCACTAATTAACACTCTAACATTTCGAAGAGTTTCTGAAGCTTCAGGTATCACGTAACTTCACCTAGATCAATAGTCTGCAAGAATATTGTTCTTAACTAAGAAAAGCTAAGCCAAAGTTTTCGATTACTAATCCCCTTAGAAATTATCCATAGAGCGTAATTCGTAGAGTATCGCTAATAAGTCGAAATTTTCTCTCTCATATCGCTCATCCATCGTCACTACCGAGGTTGTTTTTAAACCTTAATTTCGAAGTTGAAAATAATGGAGGAGATATTAATGTGCACAATGTAGTCAAAATACGCACTGTGAAGATAAACGAAAGGAAATTAAACAAGGTATTTAATTTAGCTAGTCAACTTTACCTTTTAGGTAAAGAATTACTTAGAAACGTTGAAAATGCTGGATTAGCTTATTCCTCACTAGCTAAGACAATTCTCGATTCCGAAAAGGTTCTTGCAGAAATATATTCAGAAGCCCTACACCTTAAGCTAACCCCACTTCATGGAGTATTTAGGAAACTTAGAAGGACAGCGTATGATTTAGCTAGGAAATTAGGTAAGAAGGTAAACGTGATTGTTGAAGGAGGTGATATAGCAATAGATAAGAGAGCTGTAGAAATGCTAATAGATCCACTAGTCCATATCGTAAGAAACGCCATTGATCATGGAATAGAGTACCCTAATGAACGAGTTAAAGCGGGGAAGAGAGAGGAGGGAACATTAAAAATAAAGGCTGAAAGAAAGGGAATTGAAATAGTAATAACAATAGAGGATGACGGTAAAGGAATAAATGTTGAGGAAGTTAAAAGAAAAGCCATCAAGAAAGGTATAATCTCAGCTGACGAAGCTGAAAAACTAACTTGGAACGATATAGTGAAAATACTCACTACACCAGGTTTCTCAACAAAAAACAAAGCAACAGATATTAGCGGTAGAGGGGTAGGGATGGACGTTGTTAAAAGAAATGTTGAAGCACTTGGAGGAACATTCACTATAACCAGCCAGTACGGTAAAGGCACAAAGGTAACCATAAAAATACCCTTAACATCGGTTATAGTTAAATCATTAGTAGCTAAGTCTTCCAACCAGCTTTACGCAATACCCGTATCTTCAATAGTTAAAGTTATGAAGATAAAATCAAACACAGAAATGCTTTTGCTCGAAGATAATCTTGTACCAGTACTTAAGGTTCTTTTGCCTAGCAATCCACAATATGCAATTATTGTTAAAGCTAAAAACAACACATTGAAGGGGTTAGCTGTTGATAATATTCTGAAAGAAGATGATTTAATAGTTCAGCCTATACCTTTAATTCTCAGAAAATCCGTGTCTAGATTAATAGGTGGTATAGTTTTATTAAGTGAGAAGAGAATAGCTTTTCTCTTAAATGTGAACGAATTACACTAAAGTGGTTCGAAATTCTAATCTTCTACTCTTAGTCGCCTCACCCAATAGTTTTCATTAAACATGACTAAAGCATTTTAATGTGAGGTGTAATTAAAATG
The DNA here is from genome assembly GCA_021158265.1 of Thermoprotei archaeon. Lineage (GTDB taxonomy): Archaea > Thermoproteota > Thermoprotei_A > EX4484-217-1 > EX4484-217-1 > DRYM01. The sequence continues at coordinate 4,396 of JAGGUY010000026.1, read as the reverse complement.
AGAACTAAAGCATCATATATAATCTTAAGCGGAATCGTAATCATAGCACTTCTGGCTATAGTGGAAGAGTTAATAAGGCTTGAAGGATACATAGCGACACTAGCTACGGTGTCTGTTGTCGCTGCAGTTTTGGGCATATCTTATAAGTTCGTTGTACCTGGACTTGCTAGAATGTCTGAGTATCTTAACAAGGTAGCTATGACAGGGGAAATTAGTGAGCCTCCTAAAGTTGATGGTGTAACGGAGATTAGGGTGCTAAGTGAAGGCTTGGGAAAAGTTGTTACATGGATGAAAGAACTTATTAATAGTTTAAGCCAAATAGTGCCGTCATTGACATCACAAACTACTCAGGTTAAACAGGCTTCAAGCCAAATTTCAACAAGCGTACAACAGATATCACAAGCAATTCAGGAAGTAGCTAAGGGAGCACAAATAACTAGCCAGAGAGTTCAGGAACTAGACACAATGTTAAAGTCAATAAATGAAAAACTAAGAATGATGGCTGAAGAAGCAAAGAAACTAATCACTATAGCTAACGAATCAATGACCATGGCTGAACAATCACTAAAGGAAGGTGAAGAAGCAAAGGCTAATTTATCGGAAGTAAGTAAGGCCTTAAGCAATACTTTAGAGAAGATGAATGTTCTAAACGAATCAATGAAGAGTATAGGTGAAGTATCAACAAGAATAAAGGACATTGCAGATCAAATAAGCCTATTAGCACTTAACGCTGCTATTGAAGCTGCTAGAGCTGGTGAAGCTGGAAGAGGATTCGCAGTAGTTGCCGATGAAATAAGGAAGCTAGCAGAAGATACAAGAAAGAGTACTGAAGTAATAGGAAATGTCTTGACAAAAATCGAAACGAGCGTATCACATGTAAACCAAGCGTTAGAGGAGCTTAAAGGAAAACTACTGGTATCGAATGAAGCTACAGGAAAAGTATTGGAAGCAATAGTTAAGTTAAGCGAAAACTCTAAAGTCGTTGCTCAGGGCATAAGAAGGCAAAGCAATGATGTCATAGAAATGAGCGAAAAAGTTAACGAAGCCTCAGGTAAACTCACAGATCTAGCCAGTGTTGCTGAAGAGAATGCTTCAGCTGCTGAGGAGGTAAGCTCAGCTGTTCAGGAGACAACATCTGCGAGCGAAGAGTTAGCTGCTAGCGCAACAGAGCTTGAAGAGGTTGCTAAGAATTTAGAGAAACTTTTAGCTAAGGTTCGAAAGGGCACCACTGACCAAACAAATTAGAAAGACAATTTCTTTTTTAATATAAAGTATTTTTTAAAATTATTTTAATTTTAATACATTTTGGAGTAAGCTATATATATGTAATTTTCTTTAAAACATTCAATACAGAGGTGTTTAACAAGAACCATCTAAGAACACTTCTAAATATTTACCTAAGTATATTGAGGAAACCCCAATTGCAACTAAGACATGCCGAAAAGGAGAACATAATGAACGCATCAATTCTAGCTAGAGAACTAAATAAAGAGGAGAACATAGAGGCAATAGTGAACGGTAAGGTAATGGGTTTAAGCGGTGTTGAACATGTTCTTGACATATTAATAAGGAAACCATGCAATATTGCAATAATTTTACCTGAAAGAACAAAGGAAATAGCTGCAGAAGTTATTAAAGCTGTTGTAATGACTATAGATACTAAAATCCCAATAATATTTCCTGTAAGTAAGCAAAGAAGCAAGAACATAGTCTTTGATTTAATAAGAGAATATCCAATAGTAGTTATTCCCTATGAAAGAGCTGATGAACTAATATTTAAAATTAAGAACACAATACTTGACATATGCTGTAAATAACGTATTGAAGCTTATTACACTTTTGAACTTAATGATGCGAGCATATTCAGGCTTCTCAGGATATTTTCTGAAAACTCCGTAACATCGCCTTTCTTTAAATCACCTTTGAATATTAGGACGAGCACTCTATTATTGAATAAAGGTATTATTAAATACCATTTACCTGTTTTCCTCATAATTATAAAATCGTCAAGAGGTTTCAAAGCTACTGTTGCAAGTAACCCTATTACACCAATGTATTCATCAACGAAAATTCCAGCAGGATAGTAATCCTTAATTTTCAGTCCTTCATAAATAACTGCTCCCTCAATGTATTCTTCATCTACCATTAATGATAAAGGGCTTAATGCCATTATTTTTAACCTACGCCTAGCCTTTTCTAAACTCTGTTTACAAATAAATATATTCAAATCATTTCGTTAATAAAAATTTATTCCCTAAATAAGCTTTGCTATATTTGCTACTCTACCTAAAGTACAACAGAATGTTAATAATTATTAAAGCTAAGGCTGCTGTAATCTTAATTAATTCATATATATTCGGAGTTAGAATGTGAAACAATATTATTGCAAAAAGCGCTAAAGAGTTAATTATTGTTAGTTTCTTTAGTATAAGTGAAACATGGTGCGCCCCTAGAAGTCTACTTGTTAATCTCTTAAGAAACTTACGATGTCTGGGATGTGAAAGCAGGCTTCTATAAACTTTTTCGCCATGTCTAGTCAATTTATAATACTCTTTCTTACCAAATAGCTTCTTAATTCTAACTTTCCTTATAACTGTTGTCTTTAATGTTGAGTTTAAGTATTCGATATAATTATCTATTCTCGAAACGCTTAATCCAAGTATTCTACTTAGTTTCTTAGCTGATATCATATGTTTACGGGAACTACCCACGATCATTATTATTTCATATATTATGTTGTTAAGCATAAGTCTTAGAACAAACTCCTTAATTGAGGGTTTGACTGATAAAACATCTCTTGAACCTCTATAAGTCGCGTTTTTATTCATTAAGTTTTCCAGTTCATTAAGGAATCTTAAACCAAGTTCGGTTAGGTGATATAGTCCATCCTCGTCTCTCTCAACTAAACCCTTATGCTCAAGTTTCCTTAAAGCATCTAAAACAGCTTTTCTTCGCTGTCTAAGTCTGGAGGCTAGGGCTTCTGAGGAAAGTCCTTCTTCAGAATCCCTTAATGTTAGTACAATGTCTAACTGTATTGTTGCTCGTGAAAAATCTATTAAACTATCCAACTCTTTAAGCTTAGCCATAGTCTTAGTTATCTTTTCATTTTTGGATGTCAGCTAATATCACCTCTATCGTCATCAGCTACTATTAAATTAGTTGCCTCCACTCACTAGCGTTTGCAATATCTACTTGCTAGTATAAATATTTAAACAGCAGAATACGTTCTTAACCAATGTGAGTATTTAAAAATCCTAACTTTGCTAAGCCTTAGCTACAATGCTAATGCCGATGTTGCGTTGCCCATAATTTGATGAGGGAGAAGTTTATTTAGTTACATAAAAGTTTTACATGTTATTCTAAGAGAAATTCTCATCGAAACCTAAATATATCATTGTTGATAATTACCATAGAATGATGAGGAATTGGAAAAGCCAATAATATTACCGCTGAACATATTGTTATTACTTTATAGAAACGGAGGATTCATGACGAAGAATAATATATGTGAGCACCTAAAAATATCTGAGAGTAAGCTTAATAGTGTTATGGAGGTTTTAAGCGAAAGAAAATATGTCAAAGTTCAAGGGGATAAAGTGTATTTAACACCTATAGGTAAACTTGTCATAGAAGAACTTTCCGATCTTCTAGCGTTCTCCCGATAGTCTTAATTATTTCATCAATAACAAGCTCTATGTTCACGTCTTTGTTTAAATGTAGTAGAAGCACCTCTCTTGAACTTAATGGGTAAATTACTATCCGTTCTCCTGAAGCATAAATTTCCAGGAACAGATACTTTTTAGAATTTCTCATTATTTTTAGATGTGTTAAGTAAACCTTTGAAGCTATTTCACTAAACAATTCATGTTTTTCAGGATAAACACTGACTAAGTTCCCATCTATCACTAAGCCTATATGTTTTACCATATCGTAATCAACTATTTTCCTTAAGCTTTTAAGATTGATCATCATTTAACACCTTCACCTGAAACGGAATTTATCAGGGTGTTTAAGACCGTTATTAGTTCATTAGTTACTTTTCTATAGAGAGGAGGCGTGTTAATGTGTATATTTAGTGTGCGTGATTCACTTATAGGTATTGTTACAATACCTTTCCTAGCTATTATCAAAGCTACATAGCAATTCATAGGCTTAGCAATATTCTTTCTAATTAAACTAACTGCAAGCTCATGTAATGCAATGGTTGTATCTACATTGGCGTTGCATGGATAGCAGTGAATTGTTTTTTCATGGTCATTATCAATAATTACCATTGCCTCGCTAATGACCGAGCCATCTATTAAAATTGAGAGAGAAGAATTAATGACCATGATTTACCACCATCTTAAACCTCCGTTTATGAGGAAGTATATTTCTGCTAGTTCCTTCCCCTTCC
>JAGGUY010000034.1 GCA_021158265.1 Thermoprotei archaeon | reverse complement strand
CTCGACTTTCACCACTTTATCTAAAACATAGTTTCCTTTAACGAAACTTATTAGACTAAAGAGTTCGGGATCGTCGCTAACATATTTAGACATTTTCCTTAACCATTTAAGTAAAGTAAACCTACTAACTCTGCGCTTCCCATTTTCAAACTCCCGCACTGTATTAGCCTTTCCTAGTAAGGGCGCTTCCACATTATTTCTTATTCTTAACTTCTTAAACAGTTTGCTTACAATTTTCGGTGCTAAATAGAAACTACATGCTCTCTTGCAAGCTTTTTTCTTCTCTACTAATTTCCTAAGCTTCTCTCTTTTACCTTTATGGCTTAGAGATAATATTTTTGAAAGCTTAAGTATATCGTATTTGTCCGATACGATTACATCATAGATTACGCTACCTCTAAAACCTGTTATTCTCTTAGTAAGCCTGCTTTGAACACCTAGTCTTTTAAGTAACAACTGTATTCTTTTAGCTTTAACCTTATTAACTGTAGATATTTGTATTAAGCCCTTATTATCGCTAATACACCCATCTCCGTCAATATATCCCGAAATAAAAGCTGATATATGTTCCTCGGGCATTTTTATAAGGCTTGCTAGCTCGTTGCTGCCATAACCTTTTAACGTTTTAAAGAGCATTACTAGGAGTTTGCTATTTATTCTGGCAATCAATGTTCCATTATCGTTTCTTAATATCTTAATATTAACTCCACCGAACAATTTCTTAACAGCATTTATGAATTCTTTAAAGAGTTCCTCGTTTTTACTGCTAAAGCTTATATAGTATACTCCTTTAGATTTATCTTCATATATTGATCCATCTGAGGAAATCCATCCTAAAATCTTAAGCATTAATGGACTCACTTTAATACTCTTAAACTTGATTTTCTCCTTACCGCCTGCTGTTATGTAGTCTATGTACTTATTTGCTTCTTCAAAATCTAAACCTAGGTCTAAAACTATCTTTAAGAATTCATGTAAACGATAATATCTTTTACCCCTACTGTTCCTGAAGAGATTGTAATCTATGCCTAGTATTTTACAGGAGTTTCTTAAGCTACCGTATTTCTTGGACAGTTTCTTTTCCAAAACACCTGGTTTTACATGAATAAACACTTCCTCTGAATATGGTAACAATAGCTCTAGTATGTATGGTACTTTCGTTTCCTCTATCCTGAGTTTCCTAATAGAGTATAGCTCCATACCGGGTTTTATCTCGGATGCTTGAACCAGTTGAGGTCCCTTTTCAGTATCAACTAATAGCTTATGGTCTTTAGTGATTAGTAGTTCCGCTCCAGATCTTGTTAATATCTTAACTAGTGTTTTTGGCGCTTTAATTTTTTCTACAGCTACTATTTCACCTGTAGTTTGGTCTAAAGTGTTCCAGGAAGCTATTCTTGTTTTCCCTATTTTACCTAAAACTATCTGAACTAAGTTATTGTATCTGTTAAGGTTAATTGGTGTTCTCGAGTTTTCTAAAGCTTCATCAACTAAGTCGCCGATTTTAATTATTGAACCATCAGATAGTATGATTTCGGTATCTCTGTGGAAGCAGTAGTTTGTCATGTCCGTTAGGATAACTAGTACGTGCATATCATGTTTCCATGCCAGAAACTCTGCTGTTGTAAGTGCGACTCTCGGTGCGGCTATTCTCTCTACTGTTGGGTCTGATGCCGTATTTATGAATACAACTGTTCTTTCTAAAGCACCTGTTTCCTCGAAGTTTCTAATGAAGAATCTTGCGTCATCAAATGTTACTCCTATTGCTGCGAAAACTATTGCGAAGCTTTCCTCCTTCCCCTTGACAGTTGCTTGCCTAACTATTTGTGCTGCGATTCTATTGTGAGGTAGTCCTGATCCGCTGAATATTGGTAGCTTCTGTCCTCTAACTAGAGAGTTAAGACCGTCTATTGCTGAAATACCTGTTTCAATGAATTCCGAAGGAGGCTGTCTTGAAGCGGGATTTATTGGTGCACCGTTTATGTCAGCGTATTCTTCAGGTATTATTGGCGGTCCGCCATCTATGGGTCTTCCTAGTCCATCAAATGCTCTACCTAACATGTCCAACGATAACGGCATTTTGAATGTTTCTCCCTTAAACCTTACAATGCTCTTTTTGAGGTCTACTTCTCTTACTCCTCCGAATACCTGAATTACCGTCGCATCCTTACTTACATCAACTACTTGTCCTAGTCTTAGCTCTCCTGAGGGAGTTTTTACTTCAACTATTTCTCCAAACTTTATTCCTGGAATGCTTTCTACAACAAGTAGTGATCCTCTTGCACTATATAGTGAGGATACTTCTTTAACATAAAATGGTGATTTGGCTTCTGCCATAGCCTATTTCACCCCATTCTCTTTTCAACAAGGTCTTTGAATTCTTTGTCCATTTCAAGCCAGATTTTCTTTATCTCCTCTTCAACTTTATCATAGGGTATTTCCTTCATTCTAGCTATCCTGAATTTCACTGGAAGTTTCCTTATTTCATCAACGGTTATTCCCATTTCCAATACGCTCTTTGCTTTCTCATAGAATCTTATGATCGTTTTCATCATTAAATGCGTTTTCTCCGGCGGAGAGAATGTATCTATTTCGTGGAATGCGTTCTGCATTAGAAAGTCTTCCCTAATCATTCTCGCAACTTCAAGCGTTAACTTATCCTTCTCAGGTAATGCCTCCGGACCTACGAGTCTAACTATTTCTTCAAGTTCTGCTTCTTCCTGTAGGAGCTTCATTGCCGTATCTCTTATCTTCCTCCATTCCGGATCCATTTTCCTCCACCATCTCTCTACAGTTTCAACGTAAAGGCTGTAGCTTATTAGCCAGTTTATTGCTGGGAAGTGTCTTCTATTAGCTAACGCTACGTCTAATGCGAAAAGTGCTTTAACTATTCTTAGTGTGTTCTGTGTCACTGGTTCGCTAAAGTCTGCTCCTGGCGGGCTTACAGCTCCAACAACCGTGACTGAGCCTATTCTTGGAGGTTCTCCAGCGACCTCAACTCTACCTGCTCTCTCATAGAATTCTGCTAGTCTTGAGCCAAGATATGCTGGGAATCCTTCTTCACCGGGCATTTCCTCTAGTCTCCCGGAAATTTCTCTCATAGCTTCAGCCCATCTCGATGTCGAATCTGCTACTAAGAGAACATCGTATCCCATGTCTCTGAAGTATTCACCAATAGTTATTCCTAAGAAAACACTGGTTTCTCTCGCAGCTACAGGCATGTTTGATGTGTTTGCTATGAAAACTGCTTTCTCTCTAAGTGGTCTTCCGGTTCTTGGGTCTTTTAGCTTAAGGAATCCGTAGAGCGCATCAGCCATTTCGTTTCCTCTTTCACCGCATCCCACATAGATATTTAGTTGGCTGTAGGACCATTTGGTTAGTTGCTGTAGCGTAACTGTATTATGGAATATTGTTGGAACCTCACCGCCTATGAAATTATGAGTATCTTCAACTGTCAAATCATAAACTATAGTAGGATAGTTACGGGTTTTAACATTAACTACTTTGTCTAAGGCTATGCTCTCCATAGCATTCAACACTTGTTCTATGAAGTTTAATAGTTGCAAATCACTCTTACATCTAATGGTTATAGCAAGTATTTTTTCTAAACCTTTGTTTTCACCAAGATATAGCTGGTTACCTATGTGAATGCCTCTTTTTTCAAGCTCTCTCTTAGATAGTACCTTATAGATCTCTTTGAGAATTCTTGGAGATATGGGGATTGCTTCTCTTGCTAACCTAGTTTCTCGCTTCCTTTTGATGTAGTTCTCTAATTTGACAACTTTATCTATCTTAGGTGCGCTCTTTAATATTAGCTCATAAAACCTTCTGAGTTCTTGAGTTCCTGTAACATATATTCTGCTTCTTTTTTCGTCTATCCTAGCTGAGTACAGTATTCCAAGTCTGCTTAAAAGATACGTTATTCCTGTAGCAAGTTCTGTAGAAACCGTTACGTATTCTATAACGTTTCCGCTGAAACTACCGTCTCCAAGAAATAGACCTCTTAAGAATGCTGCTACAACGTTATCAGGGGATTTCAATATTTCTTTAGGAACTTTAGCATTATGCGATTTCTTCTTTTCAGGAACACCTAGCTCTCTCATTAACCTAGCTATTAATGCTGAATGCACTTCAACTCCATATACTGTTCCGAATAATTTCTCTTTAGCTTCAATACCAAAGAGGTTCTTCATAAGATACTTGAATCTTTCACGTAATATCTTATCGTTACTGAAGAATCTTACACTTCTTTTTGTAATTAAGCCATCAGAAATTATTAGTCCTAACAATTCAGCTAATTCCTCTGTTACCACGTTCGGCATTTTTATTGTAAGCTTGCTTCTTCTTAGCCCAAAAACTTTTGGATAATCCATTGAGCCATAAATGTTCTTAAGAGCAACAATAAGCTTTAACGGTATTGAAGAGCTTCTTTTATAGGCTAAAGCCCTAATGGTTTTCTTAGAAAGACCTGTTTTCTTTAGAAGCTCATTTAACTTCCCTAGTTTCATTGTTGCTAGCAGTAGGCTCCTCAGCTCCTTATTAAATGCTTCATCTCTGCTTACCACATCATCGTATTTCGCTAATCTCTCTATAGGTAGCTTTACCTTCTCTGCCAATATCCTTATTTTTCTTGGAATGGCCAAGAACATTCCAGCTTGTATATTTCTAGCTTCAACTTCTTCGAAGCCTTTTTCAGGGTTAAAAATCACTAGCTTGTGTTCTGGAGTAACTCTTATCTTTCTTCCGCTTGCGGTCTCTATTTCAACTATTTTGTTAGTGAATCCTCGATAAACATATGTTGCTTTTACAGGCTTTATTTTTTCACCGTCAAAACCTAAAAGCTCTAAAGGCTCATTTAGCTTATATATTTCTTCGGCAAATCTATTATCTGGTTTTCCTCCTTTAGCCTTTTCGAATATTTCGTCTATTATTTTGATACTTCCATCAGATAATAAAACAGGTGTGCCTGGCATGACACATTTCCCTGTTCCGAAGCCTCCAGGTATTGCCGCTTTACCCCCCTTAGCTAATGGGAACATGTAGTCAATAACTCTCGTGCCCGTAATCAAAGGTTCTTCTGGGTCAAGTTTTCTCCTGTAGGGTCTGGGTTTTCTAACGGGCCACTTATGGTACATTTTAACCTCTATTTTCTGGCCATCATGTTCAAGTATGACCACGGGTTCCTCTATAGTATAGTCTCCTTCCGGAGCAACCTCTTTAACAACACCTTTGGTGTCCGGAGGTATCATAACCTTATGCTCTATTATTGGGGTTTCAGGTACGGTACCTATTATTTCCCCGCCGTAAACTTTAGTTCCAGGCTTAATAAGGGGTTTGAAGTGCCACTTCTTATCTCTAGGTAGTGCGTGTGCTCTAACGCCTCTTCTAATGAAGGGTCCCACTAGTGTTTCTAAAACGCTTAGTGGTCTCTGAAGACCATCGTAAACTATGCCTACTATTCCTGGACCTAACTCGGCAACTAACGGGTTACCTGTACCTACGACTTTTTCTCCAACAGTTAGTCCTGAAGTGTCTTCGTAAACCTGTATTATTGCTTTATCTCCTTCTAACCCTATTATCTCTCCTATTAGCGCTTCTTCACCTACTTCTACTACTTCGTAAACTAGTGAGCCCCTCATACCCTCAGCAATTACTAGGGGCCCTGAAATCCTCCATATTTTACCTACTACCATTTCCTATCACCTTAAAACTCAACCGTAAAACCTATAATTCTTTTAACATACCGTTTATAATACTCTTTAACATCAGGGTGGATTGGACCTTTAATACTGGGGATCGAAACCACAACTGGTACAGACTTTTCCCTATAAGCTTCAAGAAGGTCCTCAACGTATTTTTCAAAAGTATCCTGCAAAACTATAACCCCTATCTTCGGGTCTTCTAATAATTCGGAAACATATTTTCTAACCTTCTTTTTCACTTTATCTTCAGAGCCTGATACTTCATATACTTTCGAGAGCCCAGCGAGCCTGAATCCTAACACTAAGTTTTCATCTCCAACTACTGCTATCCCATACTCTCTTATTTTACCTCTAACGCTCAACTCGCGAACCACCTATTTTAAGGTAAGGTAAATATTTTTCATATGGTATTTTTTGGAAGAATAATCTGAAGAAGAGAAGTGTAAGCTTAATTTCTTTCTCTTTAGTGAGGAAATAATGCAGTAAAACAGCTGGTGTATGAAGTGCTGTAGAGACGTTTTCTTTAATTTTGCTAAGAGCGTAATCTAATATTTCCTTTTCAATAAGCAGCACATCTCCCGTTGCTCTATAGATGTCGACAATTCTCTTTCCAATATCGGAGTAGGATGTTTGTTCTAATTTCTCAGAAAATTCTTCCAAACTCTTCGAATCAAGAAGACTTCTAATACCCTCCTTAGTTAAAATGTAGTATACTTCAGGTATTATATCAGCGACTTCTCTCTGGTTCTTGGCAACAATTGATCTAACAACAATATTGATGAGGTTTAAGTCTATTAGTGAACCTATTGCCGGTAACATTTGCTCTTTACCTTTAAGCTTAAGGGAAGTATTTACAAGTTTAGATAAGTATTTCTCATCAAGTCTCTTTTCTAAAAGAACTCTTGCCCTATAAGCTTCACGTTCCGAAGAGAGCTTCGGCTGCGCTTCCTCAATTATCATGGAGTAATCGTATAAGCCTGCTTGCCTAATAATGCTTACTACGTCATCTATTGATGTTGATTCCTTGAGCTTACTTAGTAAACCGCTTTCAAAAATTTTCCCTAGGGGGACGAAATTCACTTTATGTAGAGATTTAGATACTAGTCTTCTAATAATTTGTTTAATGTTGAATAAATCGTATTTCTCAATGTAAACATTATATAGTATTAAGCTATCTTTAGGAAGATAGATTTTTATGGAGGAATAGTCTTTTGAAAGATACTTAAACACCAGAGTCTCAATGTCATCGTATGTTTTTATAGTAGCTGATCTTTCCGAAATATATGTGCCCAGTTCCGTTTCGGCAAATGATTCAAGTGCTTCCTCTAAACTCTTCTTTCTTAAAGCATCTCTAATATGCTGTTCCGTAATACATTTTGCTTCTTTCCCTTTAAGTAGAGTTGCTAAGAAGCTATATGCTCCATATCTTCTAAAACTTGTAAAACAGGCTAATATGGGAAGGAAAGCAATGGGAATTAGAAAAACTATTAGATACGTTATTGCTTCCTCAGTAAACAAGACTATTCACCGAAGAGTTCCTTAGAAATTTCCGGTAGAGTTCTTGAAAGAACCATTTCAAGTCTTGTTTCGTAGCTATTATCTACTCGGAATTTGCCATCAACTGTTTCTACAATAACTCCGCCTATAATGTTTGTTTCTCTAATATCTTTAACACGGTCCTCTATTTTCATCTCCTTAATTATCTTCTTAACGGTGTCTATGTCTGCTTTATTAACATAAATAATTAATTCCGTTTGCGGTAAAGTTTCTAATGCTTCACATAAAAGTTTCCTTAAAGATTCAGATACATTAAAATCTCTTTTTTCAAGATGTTCTTTAACCTTACCCACTATGTTATCTATGATTTTCTTCTTAATTTCAGATCGCTCCCTTCTAACCTTAAGTATTGCTTTAACAATTGTTGCTCTGGCTCTTCTTTTAGCGTCATTAACTATTTTTGCCTCCTCTTTCTCCTGTTCTCGTTTTCTCCTAAGTTTCGCTTTATTAATTATTTCTTCTGCTTCTTTACGTGCTTTCTCAAGTATTTCTTCTGCTTCAGCTCGTGCTCTATCAAGTATTGCCTTACTTATTCTCTCAAATGTCGTTTCTTCAGTGCTCAACCTTCATCTCCCCTCCAAGGATTTTATGTTTTTATATTACTAGGATTAGAGTTAGTATTGCGAAGACCATTCCGAGAATTCCGAAGAGCTCTGCATAAACTGCTAAGATAATTGATGATCCTATGTTTAGACCCTTAGTTTTAGGTAGAAATGCTATACCTGAAGAACATATTATCCCTTGGTATGCTGCTGAAAAACCTTCGGCAAAGGCAGCTACGAGCCCTACTCCGAGAACCATTAGTCCCTTCTGTAATGCTTCATCAGCTGGTAATGCTTGTATTCCGGGCAGTATTTGCGTTATTATGTATAGTAGTATTATTAGTCCGTAGAATGTTTGTGTCATAGGTAGTGATGCGAGTAGTAGTACGTTTCTGAATTGCTTAGGGTCTTCGGAAACAGCTGCTGCACCTGCTGAACCAGCTATGCCTACCCCTATAGATGATCCTACTAGTCCCCCTGTCAGAGCTAATGTTCCACCTATTATTGCGAGTGCCGGTCCAATACCTGCTTCCATGTTTATTTACCCCTCTTTTCCTTTTCCCTACATGTGTTTTTAATTTTTATATTATAGAGGCTTATAGACTATGTGACCATAATTAGGGCGGTTTAACTATTATTCTTCTCCTAAGTATGAGCTTTAGTGGGCTATATTCTATGCCTCCTCCTTCATAGAATTTTGGAAGGAATTCTACAAAACATAGTCGCAATGAATGAATAAATGGCCCTACAATGCTTAATGCTAGATTAAGTAAGTGTCCTAGGAAGAACACCATTGCTCCGAAGAGCAGCCCTAATGCTAACCCCGCAATTCCTGGAAGTACCCCTTGAAATCCTGTGATAATCATTCTAGTCATTAAGTTAAAGCATGAAGCAAGATATATTGTCGCAAAAGCTACGCCAGCTATTCTAGTGTAGGACATTATGTCTCCAAGCAAACCTGTAATGTCGAAGATCCACATGAGAATTCCAAAGAACTTCATAGATGTTACCTGCGAATACACTAGAAATCCTATACCAACCATAACACCGTATATTAACATGTTATATAGATTATCGGGTATCGGAAGTACTTTATAATTAGCCATCTTAAATAGGACGTAGGGTATTCCGAAAATCTCTGTTATAAACAAGCCTACTTTATTAGCTATAGTTATCTTATCCCTTTCACGTAAGGCTTTAATTAAACCTAGGAAGTGGGCTATATTAACATGAACTAAACCTATACCCATGGACAGAAAAATTAAGGATAGTGGATCTGTAAATTGTGGGACAAGAGGCGGAATATTTATGCCTAATAGTTTAAGTGTATCACCTAAGTATGAACCGTATAGAAAACCTGCAATTACTGATGCAAACCCTGAAACATAAAGCATTTTCTTAAAAGTTAAATAGTTTTCGGACTCAGGGTTTTCAACAAGTTTATCGAGAACATATCTCACAACTAAGAGCATAAGTATACCGTAAATCACGTCTCCAAGCATTAATCCGAAGAATATTGAGAAAGAATAAGCTACGAGAGGTGTCGGATCCCACTCAGTATATTTAGGTACCCCGTAGAATTTGACTAAAGGTTCAAAGTATTTCAGTACCTTGAGGTTCTTCATTTTTGTTGGAGGATTCTCCTCAGGTCTAGCTTTTTCGAAACTAACATGGAAAAACTTTACATTACTATGTAGTTCGTAAAGAAGTTTTTTCCTTAAGGATTCAGGAACCCATCCTTCTATTAGTGTAACGTATTTTGCTCCAGCAGCTTTCTCAAGAACATTTAGCTT
>JAGGUY010000033.1 GCA_021158265.1 Thermoprotei archaeon | reverse complement strand
TTCTTGGAATAAGCGTTAGAGATGCTACTTCAGGATATAGGATGTATAGAAGAGAGGTTTTTGCGAAAATAGCTTCACACTCCGTAATGAGGGGTTATGAATTCCAAATTGAAGCACTGTTTTTAGCGAAAAAATTCGGATTCAAAATTTATGAGTATCCGATAGTTTTCGTAGATAGGAAAGCTGGTAAATCAAAACTCTCCATAAAAGATATTTTGAAGTTCCTAAATGCAGTGTTGAAGCTGAGGTTCAGTGGAGCAACTCTTCGTCACTAATTCCGCTTAACAGTCCGTGCTCATCATCCACAATATCCTCAAGTGCTCTATGAATAATAAGTTTTTATTTCAAAAACAACATAAATGATAATGTTAGGTTTAGGAAAACATCAAAGTAGGTGCAATATAGGTTATGAGTGAACATTTAAACCTTGACGAATTAAAGAAGTTTCTTGAAGAGAGAATTCAAGCGTTAAAGAAGGAAAAGGAAATGCTTGAACTACTACTTAGCCTTATAGAGTCCGGAATAGTAGGTTCTAAAAGCGCACAGGTTAGAATAGAGCCAAAACCTGGAGAGCGCGTTATTCCTTTGAGAAGCAGTGATGGTACTTTGCTCGCTGAAATGTATGTTGGTAAGAGTGAAATAAGGCTTATACCCTTAGTTCCCCTGTCCATAGACACTCCACCTTTCAGACAATTCTTCATAGCTAGGGTTTTAGAGAACATTAAGAAGAAAGACGTGGAGAGAATAGAGAAGGGAATACTTGATCCATCTAAAGCTTTCGACTACGAAATAACTGTTGATAGAGGGATAATTAAGGAAATTAGGCTTAAAAACGTATATGACGAGCAAAGAAGAATAGACATTAAAAGCTCCGCTAAATGGACTTTCGAAAGAATGTACGAGAAAACTAAAAGAAGAAAATAAACAATTATCGACCCTCAGCGTAACTCATGAGCGATCATCAACTCAGACTTGCCGGGTAATCATCACAGGGCTCTTCTATTTCTTAGAGAAACTAAGCAGTACTTATTTGTGTTCCGGCCTTTTGCCCTAGGCTTTAAGTTTA
This sequence comes from Thermoprotei archaeon, assembly GCA_021158265.1. Classification (GTDB taxonomy): domain Archaea; phylum Thermoproteota; class Thermoprotei_A; order EX4484-217-1; family EX4484-217-1; genus DRYM01. The sequence continues at coordinate 6,126 of JAGGUY010000033.1, read as the reverse complement.
CTGAAAAGCATAGTAGTAGTTGTGGAGAGAAAGGGAGAGGGAATGAGTTATGGGTGAAAGCCAAGCCAAAGACTTGGAGTTTAAAGTTCTAGCTGATATTTTCGAGAAGCTTGAGAAAACAACCAAGAGAACGGACATGATAGCTTTACTTGTAGAATTGTTTAGAAAAACACCGGCTGAAGTAATAGATAAAGTCGTCTATTTGATGCAAGGCAAACTTTACCCGGACTGGATGGGGCTTCCCGAATTAGGTATTGGTGAAAAACTTATTATGAGAGCTGTTTCTATGGCTACAGGCTTCCCAGCGAATGTTGTTGAAAAGGAATTTAAGAGACTAGGCGATCTAGGTAGAGCAGCTGAAGTTCTTAAGCAAAAGAAAAGGCAAGCCGCACTACTTGCATTTTTCGGAACACAGCAAGCAAAGCCATTAACTGTAAGCAAGGTCTATAATACCCTAGACAAAATAGCTAAGACGTCGGGACCGGGATCAATAGATTTGAAGGTTAAGCTCCTAGGAGGCCTTCTACAGGATGCTACAGCTAAGGAAGCAAAATACATTGTTAGAATAGTTGAGGGAAGACTTAGACTAGGTGTTGCTGAAGCAACAATGATGGATGCTTTAGCCATAGTCTACGGTAAAACCAAAGCCGCGAGAACACTTATCGAAAGAGCATATAATTTATGCAGTGATTTAGGCTATGTAGCTAAGGTATTGGCTGAAAGAGGTATTGAAGCCCTAAGAGAAATGAAGGTTACTGTGGGACGCCCAATAAGACCAATGCTTGCTGAAAGATTAAGTACGCCACGTGAAATACTCATGAAGGCTGGAGGTAAGGTTTTAGCCGAATATAAGTATGATGGTGAAAGAGCGCAAATACATAAGAAAGAAGATCAAGTATGGATTTTCTCTAGAAGACTGGAGAACATAACGCACCAGTACCCTGATGTACAAGAGCATGCTAGAAAATACATTAAGGCTAAGGAAGCGATTGTTGAAGGAGAAATAGTATGCATAGATCCTGACACCGGCGAGCTCAGACCATTCCAGGAACTTATGAGGAGAAAGAGGAAGCACGATATTCACACAGCAATGAAGGACTATCCTGTATCAGTTTTCCTATTCGATATACTTTATGTTGATGGAGAAGATTTAACAGAGAAGCCTATTCTTGAGAGAAGGAAGAGGCTTAAGGAGATAATTGAGGAAACCGAAAGGTTCAGGCTAGCAGAAGCAATAATAACGGATGATCCTGACGAGCTCGAAAAGTTCTTCTTAAAGGCTATTGAAAGCGGATGTGAAGGAATCGTCGCTAAAGCGATCCATCAGAACGCAATATATCAAGCAGGTGCTAGAGGATGGCTGTGGATTAAGTATAAGAGAGATTATAAGAGCGAAATGATAGATACGGTAGATTTAGTAGCTGTTGGAGCATTCTATGGTAGAGGTAGAAGGGCAGGAACCTACGGAGCATTACTTATGGCAGCTTACGATCCAGAAGCAGACATGTTTAGAACCGTATGTAAGGTTGGAAGCGGATTCACCGATGAAGACCTAGCTAAAATGGCGGACATGTTTAAACCGTATGTTATAAGCCATAAGCATCCTAGAGTAGATTCGAAAATGGAACCTGATGTATGGTTTATACCGCAAATAGTTGCTGAGATAATAGGTGCAGAAATAACGCTTTCACCAATCCACACATGCTGTTGGGGTAAGATAAAACCGGGAGCAGGATTAGCAATTAGATTCCCGAGATTCATTAGGTGGAGACCAGATAAAGGACCTGAGGATGCAACAACAGTCCATGAAATCATGGAAATGTATCATAAACAATTGAAGAGAATAGAGGAAGCTCAAGCAGCTAGAGCAAAAATATAGATTAGATACACTAAACATTGTTAGAAAACCTTAAAACTCTTCGATAACCTAAAACTTAAGAGATACGTAGAGATAGTGTGGGGTATACTTAAGTGACGTACATTGTAATGCTAGGTACTGCTGGTTCAGGTAAAACTTCGCTTACAAAAGCTTATGCTGAATGGCTTAGAAATAACGGGTACAAGGTAGCCATAGTTAACCTAGACCCCGGCATTAAGAAACTACCGTATGAACCAGACTTAGACATTAGAGAATACTTTACAGTAGAGGAGATCATGGAGAAGTATGGTTTAGGCCCAAATGGCGCATTTATGAAAGCAAGCGATATGTTGCTTGAATATTCAAACAAAATATTGCTGAACAGAATTTTCATAAGGAAAATACATGACTTCGTAATCATTGACACTCCAGGCCAAATGGAGATGTTCGTTTATAGGAAAAGCGGGCAATACTTTATTTCGAAGCTTAAAAAATTCGGTGCAATAGTTGGAATATTCATTGTTGACGGTGAAAACGTAAATTCCTACGTTGACCTTGTTGTTTCATGGATGACCTCCATTCTAATACAGCTGAAACTAGAGATATCGGTAGTTCCAATAGTTAATAAAGCAGATCTTGTTAAGGATAGGGAAGCACTTGAAACATTCATAAATAGTCCAGAGGAGTTTAAGGAGAAAATTCTAGAGACAAAAGAAGGACTAATAGCAGATACGGCAATTCAACTCGTAGATGTAATTAGGGATTTCACGCAGTCTCTAAGACCCATTTTTGTATCGGCAAAAACTCTCGAGGGCATGGAGGACTTACATTATATTGTTCACGAAGTCTTTTGTACATGTGGAGATTTAACATAAACTACATGTTTTCTACTAAAAAGCCCAGAAACCCTGAGCGAATCAGCATCAACACCTAGCTGAATAAGTGCTTCAATAAGCTTAGCCAAGTCCCTTCTCCTAACTAAATAATTTATCGTTGATTTACAGCATGAGAAACATAGGCTGAAACTCGAGGTTTCCTTAACTACGTCAACAACATCGCACATTACTTCACTATACTCTTTCGAAAGATCAGTAAAAGTTCTTTGATCTTGTGGAACATTATTGTTGCAAACTATTTCTTCTAAATTATTAGACCCTGGATTAACTGTAAGTAGGAGAACGTCATCGGATAACAAATGTTTCTCAATACGTATCGATTTAGGCCTAACTACTATTGAGCCATCGGTATTGTAGAGTTCCTCGTAAACATTACCACTACGTTTTATTGTATTTGTGTTTTCAAAATATGTTGAGAGAGCATGGTTTATAGCGTAGCTTAATGTTGGATTATCTTTGATCTCACAATATCCATAGAAGTCTGTTCCTTCCTGGTTTTCGAGAAATTTTCTTAGACTCTCGTCTACCGAGCAACTTAACGTAATATATGGGTTGGAAATTACAATTCCATAGTATATCCTAACGGCTCCTATAATCTCATTTTTAAAGTTAAAGAAGGGAACCAGTAATGGTACGAAAACTGTTTTCAACGTTCATTCTCCTTTTCTTTCACGAAGCTCTTTCACCAAGTCTCTCTTAATAACTTTTCCTTCAGGCTCCACTTCGGCGAAAACTACAGCTTCAAACCTATAAACCCTCACATCATCTAGAAGCCATGAATCTGGCGGTAAACCAGCTTTCATACATGTTTCGGAAAGGAAGGTTTCGGCATCCCACCCGTATTCGACAGGGACTTGAGGTAGAAGAAGACCCCTATACCATCCGTATTCAACTATTAATCCATCACGGCCCACAACTACTTTCTTAGGTAGCTCCTTTCTGCTTTCTACCTTTATTTCTTCAGGAGGGGATAATATGGATACTTCGAAAACCACGTTTTTTAGCTCATCTACTTTCATAGGTGGGAAGCGAGGATCTTCTACAGCTGCTGAAATTGCTGAGTCTATTGTTGCTTCTATTAGGGGCTTAGTAGGATATGGGAATCCGATGCATCCTCTTAGCTCCTTGTACACCTTGGGGCCTACATATCCTAGTTTCTCTATTGTAACGAAAACGCCGAATTTTTCCCAGAACTTCTTAGGAACATCCTTTGGCGGAACAATTTTAATTCCTGCTTTCAGGAAAGTTTCAACAGCCTTACGTGAAAGCTTTACTAAGTATTCTCCGTCCTTCAATGTGAAATCGTTAAGTGAAATCATAGCTATTCTCTCCTCTCGAAACTTTTCCCCTAACTTTTGAAAGTATTTTCTCCATTGTTATCCAGTGTGTACCTTTCCAATATATTTTCCCGCATTTACTACATATCCAGAAATCGTTATGTTCTTTTAAAACAATGTCGGGAACTTTTCCTTCAACTTCTTTTCGCTGAACCTTCCTTAAATCGCCATTACATATGGGGCATCTGGTCTTGTTTGGATCTATTTCTAAGCTTATATTGTATTTCCTGGCTAGGACTGTTAGCATTTCATCTATTTCGCTGGTTTCGAAATATACTGCCTTGAGATTATTCTTCCTAGCCCTCCTATATAGTCCATAATCTCTTGTTAAAACTATTCTGCCCTCCTTAGTAGCGTATTCTAGGATTTCTTTATCGCTAATGTTTTTAGAGTATACAGTATCGTAACCAAGTATTCTTAGCCACCTAGCCAAATTACCTAACATAGCGTCTGCAACGAATTTCAGCATTTCTAACATTTCCTTAGTTAGCTTATTTTTGCTAAGTAGTTAACTATGTCCGTAAGAGTTACTATACCAGCTAACATGTTTTCTCTACCTAGAACAGGTGCGCCTTTAAGCCTCCTTGAAGACAATTCTCTAGCTACTTCACTTAGCGGCGTATCAACATGGAATTTGGGGAATCTCACTTTCATTATGTCAGCAACTAATAGATTCATTATCCTTCCCTTTCTGTGCTTCTCTGGGACAATATCGTGGAACATTACTAATGCGTCCGCAACATCATCTATCGTTACTAATCCTATGAGTCTATCACCTTCTACGACAGGAAGCGTTGTTATACTATTCTGTATTAGAAGCTGTCGTGCATGTAGAACTCTATCCGTTGGTTTAACATAAACTGGGTTCCAACTCATTATTTCAGAAACTTTCACATCCGCTTTATCGCAAAGACTAGCTACTTCAACCTTAGTTATTAACCCTATTGGTTCTTTTGCATCATTTATTATCGGGATACTACTAATGTCCTTACTTATCATTAGCTTAATTGCTGTAGCAACGCTTTCGCTAGGACCTAAAGCTGTAGGGTTTATTGTCATAACGCTTGAAACATAAAGCCTTGATGTAGTAATGGTTCTCGTCCTTAATGTTCCAAGCCTTTCCATAATATCCTTTTTAGTAGCTATACCTACAAGTTTTCCATCCTCTACAGCAACTACCCTATCAATATCGTATTTTTTCATAAGTTTTATAGCATGATATAATGTATCGTCCTTATCTATTATTGGGAACTCCTTAAGCATGATTTCTTCAACTTTTAAGTTTAGCTTCAATTCTAAGAAACCTCCGTTATAGCTTTTAGAATGTTTGCTTTTGAAACCAGCCCAAGAAGTTTCCCATTATCAACTACAGGTAAGCCGCTTATACCATTTACTATCATAGCGTCAGCCGCTTCAGCAAGATCTGATTCGGATTCTATAGTTATTAAGTTCGATGTCATAATGTCTGAAGCTAACGGTACAAGATAGTATCTCACCATAGCATACTTTCCTCTAGGCGATTTTCCGGGTCTTTTTCTAAAAGTCTCAGCTTTTCCTTTAGAAATTAGGCCTTCAGCAAATGCTAAATCGGATTCTGTAATTATTCCCACGGGCTTTCCTTCATCAACTACGATTATTCTTCTAAGATTTGTTCTGTAAAGTAGTTCTGCAACATAATATGCCGTGTGTGTCGGGGTTACTGTTGGAACATTTACTTCCATGTATTCTTTCACCTTCGCCTTACCGTAGTATTTTTCAGCATATGCTCTCGCAAGATCGGTTCTAGTAATTATTCCGACAAGCTTATCCTCCTCAGTAACAATCAATGACCATAAGTCTTTTTTCAACATAATATTAGCTGCCTTCTTAATACTTACACTAGGTTTTATAGTGTAAGGTTTAGTCATAACTTCCGACGCTAAAATCCTATCTATTGGTCTCGAAAACCAGTTTTTAGCTACAGCAACCCTAAGAAGCTCCTTACGTGAAACCACTCCTACAGGCCTCTTTCGCTCATCTATAATAACTACAGTGC
>JAGGUY010000003.1 GCA_021158265.1 Thermoprotei archaeon | reverse complement strand
TAAAGCTGTTTTCAGCGGCGACATAGGATGCTATACTTTAGGTGTGAATAAGCCTTTCGAAATGCATGACACAGTAGTTGACATGGGGGCAAGCATAGGTTTAGCTAATGGATTCTCCCATGTTCTAGATGAAAAAACGTTAACTATTGCTTTCATAGGTGATTCAACATTTTACCATGCAGGAATACCTCCCCTACTTAATGCTGTAGTAAATAATGCCCCATTCCTCACAGTAGTTTTCGATAATGAAACAACAGCTATGACAGGTTTCCAACCTCATCCAGGATCGGATAAGCCAACCTCAAGTTTAAACGTAAATGTAAGAGTTCCCATAGAAAATATAGCTAAGGCTTTAGGGATAACTAAAACGTACATTGTAGATCCCTACAATATAGGAGAAACAAGAGCTACTCTAGAAAGACTTATCAAATACGTTATTAACGAGAGAAAACCTGCAGTACTGATAGCTAGGAGACCATGTGTTCTATACAAGCCTCCATCAAAACATGGAGTAGTGGTTATTGAGGAAGCTGAATGTATAAAGTGTAGGCTGTGTTACGATTTCTTCTCATGCCCTGCAATAGTTAATAGAGGAGATGGTGTCGCAGAAATCGTTAGAAGCTTATGTATTGACTGTGGCGCATGTGTTGAAGTATGCCCTACAAGAGCAATTAAGGTTGTGAGAAAATGATTAAAAACATCCTAATATGTGGTGTTGGAGGACAGGGCCAATTAACTTTAGCTAAGCTTTTAGGCGAAGCTTCCCTAAGATGCGGGAAGAACGTGGTTATTGCTGAAACACGGGGACTAAGCCAACGGGGAGGAAGCGTTGCAGTATATGTTAAAGTAGGCGACGAAGTTTACGCGCCACTATTTGAAAAAGCAAATATAATGCTAGCTTTAGAGCTTATCGAAGCCGTGAGGAACATAGGCTTCATAGCTAAAAACACCTTAGCCATAGTTAACAGCGACATTATCAAACCTAACATTCCAGGCGTAAAAGTTCCTTCCAAAGAGAAGCTCGTAGAAGCGTTAAGAAAAGCTACTTCGAATCTTTTCTTAGTAAACGCAACATACGAGGCGTTGAGAATAGGGTCTCCTAGAAGCTTAAACATGGTCATTTTAGGATTCCTAGTAGGATTAAACGCGTTAGCAGATATTGGCGTAGGTAGAGAATGTATTATACAGGCATTTAGGAGCTCAAAATATTATAGGTTTAGAGAAAATATTGAAGCTTTTAAGGTAGGTGAAGAATTAGCTAAAAACATAGACTAGCTTTCTACGAGCTTTCTAGCTATTTGCGGTGTTATTAGGTAAACAAGTTTTGCTCCACCACGCTTAAACTCTTCAACATCTAATCCAGCTACGGCACCAGCTTTCATTTTCACCCTTCCGCCGCCGATAAGTTCGGAAACAAACTCTTCTATGCTTGGAGCATGACCTATGAGTAAAACGTTTTCTTCTTTAACAAGCTTCCCTAATGAATCAACGCTTACATTTTCAGGTAGAAGCTCCTGGACAACTTCGTATTTTATACCATGAACCCTTGCTACTATTTCAGCAGTTTCTTTAGCTCTAACCATTGGACTACACAGTATTCTAGATGGTTTGTTAGGAAGTATTTTAGCTACATATTCAACATCCTTTCTTCCTTCATCAGTAAGTTTCCTTTTTTCATCTTCCAATTCTGGCTTTTTAGGTTCAGCTTTACCATGCCTCATAACTAAGAGAAACATGGTTTTAACCACCTAAACGAATATTGCTTGCTAGTTTCGGCACACTATTTTTACATGTATAAGGAAAAGCTTATTAATTAGTAGGTTATGTAGTGTTTCAATGCCTAATAAGTTTTATATAAGTGGGAAGGTAAATCTTATTTAGATTTCTCTTATCTTTAAAATAGAATAAGCTTTTATACTAGTATCCCACTTTTTTCCCACTTAGATTCTAATTTGCGGTAAAAGGGTGACAGGTGAATTGGTTTATACTGAGTAGTGCTGAAGCAATACTTGGTTTACCCATATCGACATTCATAATAGCTTTTGCGGTACCTTCAGCGATTTTTGCAGTACTTGTTGTTTCTGCAATAGTAAGTAGGAGGAGAGGTGGTTCTAGGAAATGATAGAGCTCCTACTTGTCATACTGTACCTAACCAGTATGATGATAGTCGGCGTATATGCTTCGAAGAAGGTAAGGTCTATCAGTGATTTCGTCAATGCTGGAGGTAACTTGGGATTCTGGGTTTTCTCGCTATTAATGGTAGCTTCGCTGGTTAGCGGTATGACAGCACTTGGAGTTGCGGGGTTAGGTTATGTTTCAGGCTATGCTACTTGGTGGGAGCAAATAGCTGTTCCACTATCTCTAGTATTATCGATAGTTGTTTTCGGAATGAAGCTAAACAAGCTAGCCAAGGAAAACGGCATACTTACAGTACAAGACTACTTAGCGTACAGGTTCAATGATACTAAGGGTTTGAGAGCTGCTTCAGCGGTTTTCTCAGCTTTCGTAAGTGCAGTTTACCTTGTAGGGCAATATGTTGCTATAGGAATAATTTTCAAAACAGTACTAGGATGGGATTATAGGTTAGCTATAGTTGTATCGTTGATTGTAACATTAGCTTATGTTGTAGCTGGAGGATTACTTGCTGTTTCATGGACATCGTTTATTCAGGGACTAATAGTTATAGGCGGCCTATCTGTTTCGGCGGCACTAATAGTTTCAAGCCTTGGAGGATTAGAGAAAATAAACGCTACATTAGCCGAAATAAGTAAGGGGCCTTTCGCAGGATTCCTGAACCAACCATGGGGGCCATGGGAAGCACCACTTATCTCGCCAATGTTCCTTTTCACACTGTTTGGCCTAACAGTGCCTTTAGGGTTAGCTGTAGCCCCCCATGTGATAAACAATGTTATGGCGTTGAAGAAAACATCTCATATGAAGATGTTACCGCCAATACTTTTCGGCCTAGGTTTCTTACTGCTTTCCTCAGCGAAGATAATAGGTATTTCAGGTAGGGTAGCAGAATACTTAGGGATAATAAGTTTACCTCAGCACCCAGTAATCCCAGGGTCTAAATTAACCGATGCAGTATTTCCGGTTTTAGCTAAAGCTGTACTTCCCTACGAAGTCTACGTGTTCATAGTCGTCGTTGTTTTAGCAGCTGTAATGTCCACAACTGATAGGCTATTGCTAACGTTTGGCGTTAATGTTGCTTACGACATATACCATAACATCATAGCTAAAGGTAATTCCTCAGCAAAGAAAATAAACTTGGTAAATAGGGTATCAATAGTGCTGATAGGCATTATAACAGCCTATATTGCGATGAGTCCCCCACCACTTATAGCGTGGCTTATATGGCTAGCTTTAGGAATAATGTTTTCAACATGGTTCCCAGCGCTTTCATTAAGCCTATACTGGAGTAAAACGACTAGAAATGCTGTCCTATGGGGTATGATTGTAGGTTTCATTTCAACATTGGTAGTTGGCTACTTAGTTGCAAAGCCTCCCTTAGGACTAGGTATTAGCTTGAAGGTGGCTGGTGCACCAATATACTTCCCCGTCATAGGATTCATAGCTTCGACAATAACGATAGTTTCCATTTCAATTGTGGAAAACATGAGAAGAGAGGTTCTAATATCATGAGTTTCTGGAGTAGTTTTGAAAAGCTCGGGAGAAGGGAAATAGCTGAAATACAGAACAAGTTGCTTAGGGAAACATTAGCTAGGGCTTTAAAGAGCAAGCTTTACCGTGAGAAGCTGAGAGGAATAGATGTTTCAGGTATTGACATTTCCAGCATTTCGAAACTACCTTTCACAACAAAGGAGGAGCTAAGGAAACATTATCCCTACGGAGCGCTAGCTGTACCACTAAGTGAGGTTAGAAGGGTTCATTCATCAAGCGGAACCTTAGGTAAACCGGTGCTAACGTTTTACACGGAAAGAGACCTTGAAACATGGTATGATCTGCTGGCAAGAAACCTATGGGCTATTGGGGTTAGACCGGGTGACGTGTTTCAAAACACTGTTGGACATGGTCTCTTCACAGGTATGGGTTACATGTTTGGTGCCGAGAAAGTAGGGTGCGTAGTG
>JAGGUY010000045.1 GCA_021158265.1 Thermoprotei archaeon | reverse complement strand
TTTATAGTTTCGGAAGCTTAGGGGTTTGATTGGTGACTTCGGGGTTCCGAGAGCCGTAGGGCTATGAGCCCCTAGGCAACTAGCGGGCAAGCCACTGCGGTGAAGGGGCCCCGAGAGGAAGCGTAATGAACCGCCCACCGTGATTAGAAGTAATTAGAAATCACGGTAAGCGGGGAACGCTAAAGAATAGTCCAGGGCCTACCTACACCAACATACACTACCCTGCCTCCAACATTTTCCCTAAAATCTATAGCATGTCTCCCATCAACAATAGCTATCCTCTTTAGCTTTGAAAGCTGAAGTATTTTTGAAGGTTTAAGACCTTTGTATTCGTTATGGTCTGTTGCAACAATTACAACATGTCTACCTTTAACTGCTTCCTCTAAGTTCTTAACTAAGGGGTATTTAGTAGGGTTATTTTCAACATGGGGGTCGTGGATTATAATGTCTGTTATTCCGTATGATTCTAGAAACCTTATGAGGTCAAGTGTGGGTGTTAGTCTAGTATCACCTATGTTTCCTCTAAAAGCCAATCCTAATATGGCAACTTTTGCCTTATCGGCTCTTATGTTGAGTTTGGCTAGTGCTTCCAGAGCTAGGTTAGCTACGTATTCTGGCATGTGCTCATTAATTATTCTCCCAAGCCTTGTTAGTTGGAGCTCAAGGTTGAATCTCGATGCTGTATGGAGGGCGAAGTACGGATATATTGGTATACAGTATCCTCCAACACCGACTCCTGGCTTATGTAGGTGGCAGTAGGGTTGGCTATTCGCAGCATACCTTACCTCATCGAAATCTATACCTAGTATGTGGGATAGTTTCGCTAGCTCGTTAGCTAATGCTATGTTTACGTCACGATATATTCCTTCAGCTACTTTCTCGAGTTCCGCAGCCGTAGGTGATGACAGTACAATAACACCTTTCTTAGCTACTACTTCATATAGGGCTTTTGCAACCTTAGAGCTCTTAGGCCCTACACCACCTATTATTTTAGGGTAGTTTTCCACAATATCCTGGAAAGCATGGCCTGTCATTATTCTTTCAGGACTGTAGGCGAGTCCGAAATCCTCCTCCACTTTTAAACCACTTATCCTTTCAAGTAGAGGCTTGGCGATGTTAAGTGTTGTTCCGGGGGGGACAGTTGGTTCTATTATTACAATGTTTCCCCTGGAAAGGCCCTTACCTACGGTTTCCAATACTTCTCGGAGAATTGAAAGATCTAAAGGCTTACCTGGCTCATTCCATTTAACACTTGTTGGAGTAGCGATAATTATCACATCTGCTTCTTTAGCTGCTCCTACACCGTCGGTTGTCGCTTTGAACTTGCCTTCTCTAACGTATTTCTCAACTATAGGTGTTAATGTTGGTTCGTCCTTTAATGGATTGATTCCTTCATTTATTAGGGAAACTTTTCTCTCAGTTTTAGCAACACCTATAACGTAAGCTCCTGCTTTCAACCATGCACAAGCTAAGGGTAAGCCTACGTGACCTAATCCGAAAACAGCAACCCTTACCTCTCCTTTTCTAAGCTTGGCTTTTATTTCGTTCTCGCTTAGTTCGAGAAGATTAACCATTCTAATCATCCTTTACCCTTTCTTTTCCAATTCCACCTTTTTCACTTCATAGTATGTTACGTCGCCATGTTTATCAACTATTGCTACAATAGGTTCCTTATTTAGCTTCAGAGCTTCCGTAATCCATTTTATGAGCTCCTCTATTGTAAACTCCGCTGTTTCCTCACCTACAACGTAAACTGCTTTGTCAGCAACGGACTTTGCACCTTTAGTGTATAGTAGTAGCACGTTTCTTCTATAGCCTGGCTTAACAACTCTACCGCGCATTCTAAGATCCTGATATACTGTGAACATTAGGGGGAGTTCCGGATTGTTTCTTTCCAGAATTTGGAATAGTTTTTCAAGAGAAACTTCTTCACCCTTGAAATCAGGTTTAACCGTTCCCCTGTAAGCTAAATAGGCTACTTCAACATCCTCCAACTCCAAAACGTCTCCCTTAAGTATTCCGAAGCCTTCACTGTAAAGTTTCCTAGCATGCTCTCCTCTAACAATTGCTTTGCCATTCTCGGTTAGTTCCGCGTAAACAGTGCTTACCATAACCTATCTTCTCCCATTGATTTTGTCAGCAAGATTTTTTGACCCTAATTACGTATTTTAGGTTAGCGTTTAAAGCTAAAAACAGACCAGGTGTCTTAGGTTATGATAGTTGACGGTGTTGATGTAGGTATTTTACCGTTAGAACTTCTTGAAGGAAAGATAAGGTTCATTAATGTAGCTAAGCTACCGGAAAAACTGGTTTACGTTGAAACGTCAAGTATTGAAAGGCTTGCTGAAGCAATAGAGAAACTTGAGATTAGAGGGGCTCCGGCAATAGGTGTTGCAGCTGCTATGGGGATAGCTGTTGCTGCATGGAATAGTAAGGCTAGAAACTATGACGAACTGAAGAGGGATGTTGAAAGAGCCGCTGAAAGGCTTAGGAGAACAAGGCCTACAGCGTACAATCTATTCTGGGCTATTGATAGAATGCTTAAGAAACTCTATGTTCTCGAAGGCGAAGATGTTGAGAAAGTTGTTAAAGCACTGTATGATGAAGCTAGGAAAATACAGCTCGAAGACATAAGAAACAACATTAAAATAGGCATGTATGGCGCTAAGCTTCTCGAAGACGGAGACGTAGTGCTTACACACTGCAACACTGGTGCACTTGCAACAGCAGGTTTTGGAACAGCACTTGGCGTCATCAGGTACGCTTACAAGGTTGAGAAGAAGAAAATTAAGATTATAGCCACAGAAACAAGACCTCTACTTCAGGGCTCAAGACTTACAGCTTGGGAGCTTGTTCAGGAAGGTATACCTGGAACTCTAATAACGGATAACATGGTAGGTTACGTTATGAGTAAAGGCATGGTGTCTAAGGTTATTGTTGGAGCAGATAGGATATTGTTGAGCGGACACGTAGCTAACAAAATAGGGACATACACTATAGCTGTTCTAGCAAAACACCACGGAATACCGTTTTACATAGCAGCACCAACATCAACAATTGATCCTAAAAGCAAGGAAATACCTATTGAGTTTAGGAAACCCGAGGAAGTAAGAACAGTGCTTGGAAAGGTTAGGATAGCTCCCAAGGAAATAGCTGTTCTCAATCCGGCATTTGACATTACACCGCCAGATCTAATTTCAGGAATAATTACCGAGAAAGGTGTCGCCTACCCGCCCTTTGAAGAAAGCCTTAGAGAAGTCTTGGAGAAGTAATTGGGGAGAATGTGGAAGCGGCATGGTGCCGCCGCCGGGATTTGAACCCGGGTCACGGGCTCTCTCCGCCGACAGATGCTCGAAAGGCCCGCATACTTGGCCGGGCTATACTACGGCGGCTCATAGTAGTTTTATCTGGGTAAAGGTTTTAAAGCTAGCGGATATTAAAGCTTCGAAGACAGAGGTCACACTGGAGGAGAAAAGTATAGTATGACAACATACAATATTGTCCGCGCTGATAGACATGTTAAAGTAGGTAAGATAAAGATAGGTCCTGATGCAGCTAAGAAACTCAATGTTAAAGAAGGAGAATTTTTAAGGATAAGTTTTGGTGACGGAAAAGTTCTTTTCGAAACACAAATAGGCGATTACGGTTTCGCAAGAATAAACAAGGAACTAGCTGAAATACTTAACTTAAATAGGAGCATCGTTAGACTTGAGAAAATACATTATTCCCACAGGAAAACTCTTGAGCATGTTGAAATAGAAATAGTATCCGATGAAACATTAGATTTAGACATAATGTCATTTATTAGAAGAGTTCTCATAGGTAAACCGGTAGGGGAAGACACGATTGTTCCAATAGATACTCCCTCAGGACCTCTACTAGCTAGAATTGTTAGAACAGAACCCCCGGGCATAATAGGTCTCGTATCTAACGATACAAACGTTAGCTTTAAGGTTAGAAGTTAAAGATAATAATCCATAACCTTATATATTGTCCTCAGCGATTTTTCCCTACGCATAACCTAGTGAAGGGTGTATTAGCGATGATTAGGATTTGGGAAATAGCTAAGCAACCAAGGATTAGGGCTTACCTTAACACTTTGATAACGAATGTTAGAGCCGAGCTAAGATATCATGGTATTGAAGACGTTATACCAGTATTTACATCCCCATTTAAAGAGAAGTTTGAGGGCTTCATACTTCCAGTAGACATTTTAGTTGTTACTTCAGCTAAAAGCAACGTATTAGTGAAGGACGTTTTAAGAACAAATCCCTTACTTCCTGAAACATTGGAGCTTGAGGAAGCATATAATGTTCTTAAAGAGTTCAAAGTTCCCGGAGCACCAGTAGTTAAGTCTCTAGAGGAACCTATGTTTAAAGGTACACTATCTTATAGGGACATAGTTAATGCTCTTCTAAGCATGAACATTGTGCCTAGGGCTACGAAAGCAGGAGAAATTATGAGAGTAGATGATGTTGAGGAGTACTTGACAACAGCCGATGAAAAAGTCAATAAGGTATGGTCTAAACTCGTCTATAAAGGACTTCCGGGATTGGTTGTTGTTCGTAGCGAAAGCGTGAGAATACCCATAGGAACAATTAGCGTTGAGGACTTCATAAACTCTGGTAGATGGTATTTCAGAAGAGAAGCCGAACATATGGTAGCAGCACTGGCTAAGGTTAAAAGAATTATGATGAGAGGAACGTATGTCGCTACAGCAGATGTTCCAATAACCCATATCGCTAAGGTCATGGTTGAACAGAGAATACCCATACTTCCGGTCGTCAATGAGAAGGGCGAAGTCATAGGTGTAATTACGATAGAGGATGTAGCGAGAGCATTCATAGAAGGTATTGTGCCAGGTAGAGTATTGCCTCCAGTACTCGCTGTACCGCCAATGCCCATGCCTAAGCCTTTAACAGCCGAAGAGCAGGTAACATACACTCCATCAAGTCAGGTATTAGAGGAAGTTATGGTGGCGAGGGTTCAGCCCTCAATTGAAATCGGGATTACAGCTGAGGATATTTTGAGAGAGGAAATGCCAGCGATAACGATTAACGACACAATAGAGCATGCGAGGAAGGAAATGTTACGTAGGAAAACAAACTACCTACTAGTTGTCGACGATAAAGGAAACATTGTAGGCTACGTTTCTAAAGGTAACATGCTTAAAGCGATAGCAACAAAAGGCCCTCTCTGGAGGAGGAGGGTATACGATAGATTATTCATAGACTATATTCTTTCAAGAAACATACCTTCAGTACCTAAAACAGCTAGAATAGAGGATGTAGCATGGCAAATGGTTGCTAATGAAGCAGAAGTAGTTAAGGTTGTTGATTATGATAGATCATTGTTGGGCTACATAACTAAGGACGATGTAGTGAATTCCCTATTGAATGTTAAAACAAGAGGTCTTGTAGAAAACATTATGACACCTAGGAGAATAGGTGTTGTACATCCACATCACTCATTACACCATGTGGTCACGCGTATGAGAATGTTTTACCTAGATGCTCTAGCAGTATATGATGGTATTATAAGGGGCGTTATTTCCGAAAATAGACTACCATTTATAGCATTAGAGGACGCTAAAACTGGTGTTAAAAGTAGGAGGCTTATATGGATAAGGAGGATAACTAAGGGTGCAGGAAAGCTTGGAAGATACGTTAAAATAACTCCACTATTAGCAATGGATTTAACGGTCCCAGTTAAAGCCTACGTTAACGTCAAAAACGACATCAAATACGCTATAGAATTAATGAACAAGTTCGATGTTAACGGAATACCCGTCGTAGACAATGAAGGCAAACTGCTAGGAATTGTTTGCAAGAACGATATACTTAGAGATTTAGCTAGGTCATCTAAGGTCATAGCTAAAATTGAAAGGAAAGAGAGGGAAAGGAGGAAGGTTAAGGCATGAGTGTTTTAGAGGAAATGGTTGAGGAAATTGAAGGCGGAATTAAGCTAAGAATATATGTTAAAACGGAATCCCCTAGGGAGGAATTAAAGCTTGAGTATGGCGAATTAGTGTTTTATACGCCGGAACCACCTATTGCTGGGAGAGCTAATGCTTCACTTAAACGATTCCTATCTAGAATTTTCAGAATTCCCTCGGGTAGAATAGAAATAGCCTACGGCTTAAGAGATAAGGTTAAAACCGTAGTTATAAGGGATGTGGATAGAGACCATGTTATTGAGTCTTTGAAGAAGGCAATCAAAGTTTAAACAAAAAATTTTTACCCGGAGAAAACCTAGTTTCTGATGGCTGCGGCGGTCGTCTAGCCTGGACTAGGACGCCGGCCTTCCACGCCGGCAATCCCGGGTTCAAATCCCGGCCGCCGCACCATCCTTCTCCAAAATGAACTGTTATCGCTAGTAGTGTATAGTAGGGTAGTGGAGGATGGTGATTTCATGGCTGCTGAAATGCTTAGGAGGATAGAGGAGGCAGTAAGTAGGGGTTCAGGCAAAGGGGTTTTGATAGCTGCTGTTATCTCTGTTGGTTTAATACTTTTCCTTATCTCCTTAGGTGTTTATTCAAGCATGTTTTACGAGAACCCAATACTTTACTTCGGTAGCGCTGTTATCCAAGCGTATGCAACGCTCACCGCTGTTCCCTTTACAATATGGGTTATCTACATGCAGTCAAGATATGGGGCAGTAATTGTTAGGCTATTTCTTAGGAAAGTTGTTTTACCGTTCATAATATTCGGTATTGTAACTGCTGTTTCAGCCGTAACCATTGCCCTTTCTAGAACAGCCTATGCTAACCTAGCCTACATGGTTGAGGTTATTGTAACACTAGTTTTCATCCCCCCACTAATAACGTACATTGTTAAACTTATGGTGACGGGACCTGAAGACGTAATTAAGGTTATTGAGCAAAATGTTAGGAGAAAAGAGGAATTCATTGCCTTAACATTACGTGTCCTTAGACTTTACATGCTTGAATCCTACCCTGACGAGGAAGCGGTTAATAGGACCCTTAGGAAAATAGCTTACGTTATGAGGAATGTTAGTAAACTCGAGCTATGCCCTGATATTTGGCATAGATTCAGAGATTTCCTTAAAACAGTTGTTGTTGAAACAACATATTTACCTGACAAATACTATATGAGTAAGCTTATGACACAGTTCATGAAGTGGTTCATTATTTCTAATAAATATAGGGTTGCTAGAGCATTTCTCAGATACTATAGGCATGTAGCACTGAAATATATGGAGGAAAGGCTTCCCTCAGACGTTGTAGAGGACATGTTTCTAAAACCTACGCTAATGGTTTTCAGAGACATGAAGGTTGGGAGAAGCTTGCTGACCTACGCTTTAGAGCAAACAGATAGCTTACTTAGAAGTATTGAAAGGCTAGGGATTAGAGGGGATTTAACATCTAGAGAAGTCTGCAAAATAGCTGAGCTCATCGAAGAATACGTCAATGCTCTTGAAGGTGTAAGGCTACCTATGCTTGATCAGAGAATAGTTAAGATAAAGAGGAAATTTGCATGCATAATTAGAAAGCCCAGGATAAGAAGGGTTGAGATAAGGGAGGAAAGAGAACAGGAGAAGACTAAGGAGGAGAAAGCTTAGAATAGAGCTAAGGTGGTCAGCATTTCCGGCTCTCAACATCCATTCTTTGTTCTTGAGACCCTCTTCACATCATCCCTATAGTATTTCTGCTCAAACACCATTTTAAACCATGTTGAGTAAAGTTTTAAGCTCCCAGAATCATTAGTTATTATCCGAGCGGCGGTCGTCTAGCCTGGACTAGGACGCCGGCCTGCCACGCCGGCAATCCCGGGTTCAAATCCCGGCCGCCGCACCATAAAATAACCGTGGTTTGTGATGGCTCGTGAAAAGATATGTTGGCTTCTTATTGTTCCTTACGGCTTTAATTATGCTCTTAGGTTTCTATGTTGCTATGGTTTCAACAATCAGCTGTAGTTATCTAGCATGTGTTTATGCTAGTTACAATAGGCTTATGGCATTACTTTTCTTTTTTATTGTTGCTTTAGCTGTACTTTATAGTTTCATTGAGTATGAGAAAATATCTAAACCCTTAAGGTACATGTTTTCCGGTTTCTCACTGGCTTACGCGGCAATACATTATGTTACAACATTTACACTCTATCCTCACGGCGTGTTCTTAGAAGCACCATTTCTTCTAAGAACTTGTGCCTTAGGTAGATGCAGTATCATGTTTGATTGGGGACAAGTTTTCATTTTAGCATCAATTGTCCCTCATCTTCCAACGTTATTGGCTAAAATTAGGGTTTCTAGGAGAATTAAAGATAAGAATATAAAGCCTCTAGAGTAGAAATCAAAGATGCGAATGAGCCGCGGTAGTATAGCCCGGTCAAGTATGCGGGCCTCTCGAGCTTTAGCTTCCACGTTTGCGCGGGGATAGCCCGTGACCCGGGTTCAAATCCCGGCCGCGGCACCAAAAACCCTAATTCTATAAATTCTATACGTTTCATTTGAATTAAATAGGGAAGAAAAGGAGCTATAGTGAAGCTTTCTTTGCTGTTCTACGTGGAGGCATACTAGGCCTGATTTCTTGAGGCTCGTATTTCTCCTCGATTCTGTCTCCTATGTCTTCTAATGTTAGCTCTCTACTGTCTAGAAGCTTTTTCTCATTAGCATACTCTTTAATTAGCTTTTCATCCAAATCCTCCAGTCTCCTAATGCTAAACCATTCCACATGCTTTCTTCTTAGCCAGTTTATGAAGTCTTCTAGTAGACCTGCTTTAACGATCATATCAACGATTTCTTCCTTAGATATAGGTGACATGGACGATACACCTCCAAAACAGAGAAAGGTGTTTTTGAAAGGAAACCCCGCGTCGTTTAAATCCACACGGAATTCAGTGTGTAAAAGCCTGTACGCAGGGTTGTAGAAATCATCATGGCTTTTCTCCTCAGAGCTTCCATTCATAAATATGTTAGAGGAGGCTTAATAACTTATCCTAGAAGAATCGTCTAACCGTAGAAAACAAAGTAGTAACACTGAACACTTAAAAGCATTTACAAGAATATTTAACGTTACGAAGAAGAGCTAGCAAAAATTTTTCATAGAATACCAACATAGGATGAGAAATCGTAGTTCGTAGGTGGTGCCGCCGCGGGGATTTGAACCCCGGACATCCCGGTCTTCAGCTTCGCCGGATCGCCCGTGCTAGGAGCCATGATTTTCTTTTATGACTACTGTTTATAAACTTTATCCACTTTGTTAACTCTTTCCTTCCATATATCGCTATCTTGTAGGCCTTATCTGACTTCCTTATATGTGAGGTTATATCGTATTTTCGCCTAAGCAAATCTTTTATTTGCTTTAATAAAGTATGGTTGAGCTCTTCCTCCCAATAGGGAAACCTAAACTAGTAATTATACTAAACAAGTATTTAGATTTAAATTCGATACGATAAGCTTTCGAGCGAAACTTTAGCTTGGGCTCTTTATTAATTAAAACTTTCACTAAATTAGCTACATAGAAGGCATATTCTTTATCTCCCTCGGCTATTGTGAAAAAGTATTTACAGCTAGAGCTGTGATGAACGGTTCCATCACCGATCATTATGCCATAGAATTCATTAAATTCCTTTGAACTAATCATATTGTGATGCGAACTAGTGTAAATATTAAGGTTAGAGGGAAGGAGGGAGAGGCTCCTAGCACGGGCGTCCACGGGCGCTCTCCCAGACTGAGCTACGGCGGCACACAGTTAATACTATGTTTTCTGTGGGGTTTTAAACGTATTTCTGCTTAGCCACCTTGCTGAAATGGTAAATGTTTTTTGCTCATAGGTTAGCATTAGTATGTTAGGGTGGTAAAATGCCTCATAAGGTTAAGGATGTTTCTCTTGCAGAAAGGGGTTTCTTGCAGATTGAGTGGGCGGAAAAACACATGCCCGTATTAATGAGAATTAGAGAGCGTTTCTCTAGGGATAAGCCGTTAGAAGGTGTTAGAATTAGCGCTTGCCTCCATGTTACTAAGGAAACAGCTGTTCTAGTAAGAACCCTCATTGCTGGTGGAGCTACAGTAACTCTCGTTGCTAGTAATCCTCTTTCAACACAGGACGATGTTGCAGCAGCATTAGCTAAGGAGGGAGTAAACGTTTACGCTTGGAAAGGGGAAACTCCCGAAGAGTACATGAGCAATATTGAGCTTGCAGCTAATGCAAAACCCGACATAGTGATAGATGATGGAGCCGATTTACACTCAACAATCCATAGCAAATATCCTGAAGTAGCAGAGAGCGTTATTGGAGGAACTGAGGAAACAACAACCGGGGTTATAAGGCTTAAGGCCATGGAGAAACAGGGTGTTCTCAAATACCCTGTAATAGCGGTTAATGATGCATACACCAAGTACCTTTTCGATAACAGATACGGTACAGGGCAAAGCACAATAGACGGTATTCTTAGAGCAACAAACATTCTAATAGCAGGTAAGGTGTTCGTAGTAGCCGGGTATGGGTGGGTTGGTAGAGGAATAGCTATGAGAGCCCATGGGATGGGAGCCAAAGTAGTAGTAACCGAAGTTAACCCGATAAAAGCACTTGAAGCGGTAATGGACGGCTTCCAAGTTATGAGCATGAGGGAAGCAGCTAAAATAGGGGACATTTTCGTTACAGCAACGGGAAACATTAACGTCATAGATAGGGAGCATTTTGAAGTAATGAAGGATGGAGCAA
>JAGGUY010000004.1 GCA_021158265.1 Thermoprotei archaeon | reverse complement strand
TGTGGTTACGGGATAATAACTCAGATACTTAAGCCAAACATAATCGTTGTAAAGCCTAAGGAGAAAAAGCTGTTCAGTCTACACATAGTTGAGTACAGAGAAGATGAACTATACATTGATGGTTATGAGTGTGGAAAAGTGAAGCTAGGAGTATATATCATCAAGATGAGCTTTCGAACAAAGCCCGGAATTTATGTAGAGGTAGGTGTTAAGTTTGGTCTTAATAAGTGAATTCAGGAGTTATGATGATGCTCGATGATGAGAAGTCAAACACATCTTATGATATCCTTTATAGTAGCATTCTTTGCTCTCATCATAACTTCCCATTTAGTTATTGATGGGAGCTCCAGCAGTGCTGAGGTTAGGGTAAAATTCAAGGTTCTTCACGGAAGAATAATTGATAGCTCTAAAGAAGTTAATGATACTTACTTCATCTTCTTGAATATGCGTAGCTTTAGAGAGGATTTTGCTCCTTGGCTCGTATACATGGCTCTATCTAAAGACTATGATTGGTGGGGGAAAGGGAGTTCTCTGATAGTGAAGCGTTCCCCGTCTACCGTGACTTCTCAATATTTCTGTATATTTTTAGTCACGGTAGGCGGGTCATCACGCTACCGCTCGGAGCCCCTCACCGTAGAGGCTCACCCGCTAGTTGCCTAGGGGCTCATAGCCCTACGGCTCTCGGAACCCCGAGGTCACCGATTAAACCTATAAGCTCCAAAGACCTATATTTCTTATCCTACTACAACGTTAAAGAATATTTAGAAGTAATTAGAAACCACTTAAAGTATCAATACTTTGGGAACAGCCTAAGTGTATTCAAGTACCTAAATACTAGGTTATCTTGAACTACTTTCCCTACTTATAGATAAACGTGCTTGTTGGAACGAGGTTCTAATTTGTTGCTCAGACATTTACTTGGTAGTATAAGTGCCCCATATGTTTTCGTGTTTTTTAGTTCTAATAAGTATGGTCTTGAACGAGTAAGCTAAGCCTATCAATGATGTAATGTAGGTACCTACTATTAGCAGTATGAATATGAATCCTGAAATAAATCTGAGTATCTTGAATAGTGTAATGTTGGGTAGAAATAGTATAGGTAACGGGCTCATCATTAAAGAAATCACTGTAGCTACAGTTAATACTGCATATACTTTCCTCTTCGAATTCTTTACCCACTTATCCCATGAGTAAACAGTCCAACATGAAAGTATGTAGGAAAACGCGATGCTTACTAAAGGAATTTTGAAGCCGGAACTGAACTCAGGAAATAGGTCGATAAGCCACCAAAGCTTGAGAACCGCTCCTAAAATATGAAGTGGTGCTACAAGGAGAATCCATGGGAACCATGGTTCTAAGGCAGATAACTGATCATACAGTGGAGGCTTTTTTACATCAGGTATGTCATCTATAAAAGCATATGTTTGAATAACACCACCAATGCATATGAATGAGAAAACTAAGAATAATGCTAGTGCTTTAATATTAGGCTTAAGTATTTCCTTAAGTAAGATAAGTAAGTTATCCACTTTTCATCTAACTGTAATAAGGAGGTAGGCGGATATATAAGAAACTCGCAAAATTATCAATAAAATAAAACACTAAAGCAACTTTAACGCTTCCACTTTTAGGTCAAGTATTACGTCTTTAAACTCTAACTCCATTCGTAATCTTATAGCCTTACCTCATCTTCAACTTCCATGTTTAATACTACTCTTTAAAACACCATATATTGAAGTTTAGAAACACCATTTTCTCAATAAGACCTACATAGAGAGTTTATGCGTAGCAGACTTGCTTAAATTTTTAACCTGGAAAATCTCCGATTTTGAGCGCATCAAACATGCTAGGTTATGTTCACGAATGAATTAAAATTGGTTATTCATGAAGTACCGTGATATATTAGAAAGTTGAAGTATTACTTAATTCACGTTTGTTACTGCCATAAATTGAATAAAGTATTTTACTGTTCTTTTCTTAGTTCCAGTCTTAGACCGAGTTCTTTTACTCGTTCAAAATCTTTATCTTTGGTTGCTAGGACTAAATTGTTTACAATAGCTGTTGCTGCTATAAGCAGGTCAGCGTCAGGAATTAACTGTCCTTTTCGTTTTAGTAAAGTGTAAAGGTCGCAGTACTTTAATATCACTTTATTATCGATATTTAATATGTCAAAGCTCTTTTCAAGTAACTGTTTTACCCTAATTCTTTTCCTCGGTGATATGCCTCTAAGTACCTCTATTAACGTAATTATAGAGATCGATCCCTCCTCATAACTACCCTTTCTAATATTGTCTATCAATACGCTTGTATCAATCAGTTTCATTTAAGCTTAAACCTCCTTCTAAACTCCATACTTGACCTTGCAATATCCTCTAAATCTTTTTCATCAAGTAAACGCCTAAGTTCTTCAAAAGCTCTTCTTGCCTTAGAGATTTTTGCTTCTCTATACAATTCTAGCAAAAACCTACTCCAGTCACGATTTCCTTTTTCCTTCTCAAGTAACTCCTTAACCTCCCTTAGAACAGATATGGTAACGTATTTTCCCAACTCCATCACCATATAACTATATAGTTAAGTAACTATAAATTATTTTATACTAATACTTGTAGGAAACTAGGTGTTTATCTCTAAGAAAATGTGGATGAAGTTCGTAAAAAAGAAAAGGGTTAGTGTATCACGAGCATCCTCCCTATGGGAATACGTGTTAGTTTCATTACGAGTCTAGTATGTCTAACTTTGCAAACGTGAAAGATAATGTTTAATTAGCTGAATCTTACATAAACCCTGAACACTATTTCAATTTCTCTTGTAGCATATGTTGATATAGCCCTATAATGCTTTAGGTAGCTTGCGGCCCAATATTTTGCATCTGTATTTATTTTATATACCTCTTTTATTGGAGCATACTTTATTTTCGCCTTAACATATACCCAGCCTTTATCGAAGCCTTTTAGCTTATTAATATTTGTTGGTATTGTAAGCTTCAGTAATGCTGCTTTCTCACCTGGTTTAAGTACGTTAACGCTTTCGTAGTTAAGGAGCCTTGCGCTTTGAGGTTGTTTCTCTCTACAAGTCAACGGTAATGGCGGCATTGTTGTTACAGGTACCGCATAAACCACTTTGTAATTTAATTGTACATAATGTATTCCATCTTTTGTTGCATTAAGAACTACGTATTCAACATAGTTTGCTTGAACCCAGAGAGGTGTGTTTTGAATGTTTTCAAAAGTTAATGGTATTCTCGGTTTTAAAACCTTTAGTGGTATACGTATTCTTAATGTTTCATCACTTATTATCGTTTCATTATTTATCTCTATTCTTACAAGACTACCTCTTGGAGGTTCGAGATATTCTTCTTCCTTAACGAATTCACAATAAGTTGTTGTAGCCTCCCCTGTTTGATTAGCTACTACAGTTACGGTCTTTGTTACAGTAACAGTTACTATGCGTGAATATTTTTCTGAAGCCTCGCTACATATAGGTAACATTATTTTTACCGGTATTTTACCTAAAATTTTACCTTCAACTCTCATTAAGCGTAAGCCTTTAGCGTTAAAGCTTAGTTCACTTTCACTGCCGGGCTTTATTTCAACACTCATATTATAGTAGTAGGTACCTGACTTTCTAACTACAGTGTTTTTCGAAGGGTCATTATAGGATAATATTACGTTGAGGCCAGCAATAGGGGGTAGTAGTGGATTTTCTACTATTAACGGCTTCTCTCCAACATATTTTACAACTAAAACACCTTTATCTCCTTCAACAAACTCCACTATTATAGCCCAGTTTCCTAGCTTAAACAGGTATTTCTTGTTGGTGGTTCCTAAAGATAATGAGCTATTGCTGTTCAATGCGGAAGATATTGTAGGCATGGATAATATCTGCGTATTTGTAGTGTATGTTTGCTTCATAACATATAGTGCTGAAGACATTATTGCTAAAACAACTACCGCTAGCATAGTCGTTTTAAACCTACTTATCTCCATAGCTCACACATGATAATTTAGCATTAAGCCCCCTAATAGTACTAAAGATTCGAACAACTACGCTATAGAAATTACCCAAGTTAATTTTAAATATTAATCCATAGTTATTGATAATGATAATGAAGCATTATGCCAATATTATAACCATTATGATAATAGTTTAGGGCTAAAAAGCTTTCTATATTGGGATACTTGTGTTGGTTCTCTACTAAAAACTTGTAAAAGCTAAGTGGTACTCAGAGAATATGAGAGAAGAGAATATAGTAAACTATGTTAACTAAATGCTTTCAGTATCGCTTCCTACTTGCATTTTAGAACTAAACATTTATTTCCTATGGTATGAGGTTTATGTTGGGGTGATGTTTGTTTTGCATGAGTGGAGTATTGCTGAAAGCATTGTTGTTTCATCGGCTAAAATAGCTGCGGAACAAGGTGCTTCGAAAGTTGTTAAGGTCTATGTTAAAGTTGGTGAACTATCTCAGCTTGAGCTTGAAATTCTCAAGTCAGCAGCTAATGAGTTAAAGAGAGAGTATGATGTGGTTAGGGATGCTGAGTTTGTTTTCGAAGTTGAGGAAGCGCGTTTCAAATGTTTAAACTGTGGATATTCATGGGGTTTCTCCGAGGTTAAGAGGAAGATAAATGAGATATTCTGTGGTTCACCAGATAGAGAGTGCGATAACCCAATACATTATGTTCCGGATCTTGTAAACTCGTTTATCCGATGCCCTAAATGTGGAAGTCCTGATTTTGAAGTTGTAACTGGTAGGGGAGTGTACATAGCTAAAATAGATTTTGTGAAGTAGGTGGTGGAACGTGGAAAAATATGATCCTAGAGACGCTATTATTGAGGAAAAATTTAGGAAGATAAAGTTTAGTGTTCTCGTAGGTAGTGGTAAGGGTGGCGTGGGAAAATCAACTATAGCATCCATTCTAGCGCTCAGTTTAAGTAGAAAATTTAGTGTGGGCTTACTTGATCTAGATGTTCATGGACCAGTTATTCCCGAAATTTTTGGGTTAGAAAATGTCGAGCCTAAGGAGAGTAAGAAGGGTCTTATTCCACCGGAAAAGTATGGAGTAAAAGTGATGTCGCTAGGTTTTTTCACGGAGAAAGAACCCATACCTATGAGGGGCAATGCGAAAACGGACGCTATTAAGGAAATATTGGCCATAACCAATTGGGGTCCATTAGACTTCTTGGTGGTTGATTTGCCTCCAGGAACGGGGGATGAAACGTTAACTTCAGTAAAGTATGTTACTAATAGTAAAGGTGCTGTCCTAGTAACTATTCCCTCTAAAATATCTCTTAGCGTTGTTGAAAGAGCTATAAGGCTCTTTAGAGAGTTAAACGTTTCTATTTTGGCACTAATAAACAACATGGCATACTATAGTTTAGGTGGTGAGAAAATATCGATACTTGGCGAAGCACATGTTGAGGAGTTAGCTAGAAAATACGGTATTGACGAAGTAGTTGAAATACCTATTGACCCTAAGGTTTCTAAAGCTATTGAATCTGGAAGTTTAGAATTAATCTTTCAATCGGAAGCTTACGTGAAAACAGGTAAAATAGTTGAGAAGCTAGAGAAATTAGTTGAGAAACAAAGTTGACAGTGCATGTTGTTTCATCGTATAGTGAAGCTCTGGAAAGACTTAAATCGATAATTAGAAGTTACGAGCAAATATACGGTAAGAAACTGAACTATATCGAAACATCAATAAATTTCACTAATCTTTATCCTACGGAAAAATATCTTGAACTAGAGAAGTTTGCTGTAGTGCTTAAGAAAACTTTAACTGAAAACTACGATTTACCAATAGTTGCTATAACCAACGGCAAGTTAAACTTCGTAATAGATGGGCACCATAGATGTTACGCTAAATATCTTACCGGACATAGCAGAATTAGGGCATTTAAAATGTTCATTGAAAACTATGCTCCGAAAGCCTATTACTTCTGGGATACCATGGAAATTATAGTGACAAACGAGGAGGTTCCTGAAGAATACGAGTATTGGAAAGCCATAGTAAAATATGTTGAATACTACAGGAAAATCTATGGTGGTAAAATACTTGTTAAATACTGTAAAGTCCCGCTTAAAGACGTTATTCCAACACAACCATATATTGAAAAAGCTAAGCTTCAAGCATTGGCTGGTGAAAGATTCTTTCGTAACCCTATAGTTACTTTGGAGTTTAGGGGGAAATACTACATCATTGATGGACATGCGAGAGCTTACATAGCTTTTACGAAAAACGTTAGTGAGTTATACTCTGTTGTTCTAAGGCTTCAGAAAATGTCTGAGGAGGACATAGGTATTGTTAGGACATCTAAAATGTTAGGTTTGAAGAGTTTAAGTGATGTTAAAGTTCTAGGTTACTTGTAAAGGTTTGCTTTACAGATTATTGCTTTGAAAATAGAGTGCGCCGTAATTATTCCTACAATATTATCCCTACCCTCAATAACAACTGCGAAGTTGTTTCCAGTTTTACTCATATTGTTGAGTGCGTTTTCAACCTTAGAGTTCTCAGACACGTATGGAGGGGCAATACACATTATATCTGAGGCCTTCATTTCAGAAAGCGTTTTTAAGGACATACGTGCTTTTCTAAGCGATCTAGTAACGGATGAGAATGGTGCGAAGAGTGCTGTTGATCTTTTCTTACCAAACATCATCATGAAGTCTATGTAGGTTATTATTCCCCTCCCTATCGGTAACTATTAAGTAGTGTATGCCGTCCTTAAGATATTTTAGAATATTCTCTATGCTTTCGTTCTCTAAAATATGTTCATACTTCGGTAAAATATCTGAGAATTCCTTTAGGAAGTTGGTGATTTTCATTTTAAGAATTTCTTCTAAAGCGGTATAGAATTTTTCTAAAACACTTCCCTCCTTACCGCTTAGCATGCTCCCTCCCTCCCCTTCTCCGTAGTAGTTTCTTCCAGCGGAACTCAATATGCTTAGTTGGGGGTCCGTGTTCGAAAACGTATTTCAGCATTGGAGGTGTTGCGAAATTTGTTATTAAAACTATTAGAAGTGCTGCGAGATAGACTTCAGCACCTAGTATCCCATAAGAGTAGCCCATGTATGCAGCTATTACACAGAATTCTGCTCTTGGGAACAACCCTACAGCTACACGTAATGATGCTGGTAAAGGATAGCCTATTATGAATGATGTAAGTCCTCCTCCAAGTGTTTTTCTGAGAAATGCTCCTTCTATCATTGCTAAGTAGAATGGTATGTATTCTGGGTTTATCGAATGTCTAATGTCTAATTCTGCAGCTGTTGTCATGAAGAATATAACTGAGAATATCATTGATAGGAAACGCATTCTTTCGGAAACCCTCCTAATACCTCTTGCTTCAGAGAAGGCTAGTCCTGTAGCGTAGGCTGCAACTAAAGGTGATAGTCCGAAGTATTTGGTTAAGTAGGCTGCTAAAGCAAATATTCCTAAGAGGATAGATGCCATTGCTTCTTCAACATGCATGCTGAACGCTAACGACATTATTTTGTTTGAGAACCTATGGAGAATTACTACTGTTGCAATCCAAAAGAGAAAGGTAAGGGACGCTGTTTTAGCCAACGTTACTACATCAAACTTACCTGTAGTTACGAATGCTGCTCCAGCAACTATGGTTATTAATGCTGTTAAATCATCTAGAACCGCTACTCCGAGAATAGTGTATCCTTCGGGAGTACCTAGCTTATCTATTTCGATAAGTGTTCTCACGCTAACGCTTATACTGGTAGCTTCTAGGACAGCACCTATGAAGTAAGCTGATCTAGGCGGATATCCGAAAGCTATACCTATAAGGTACCCTATTGTGAATGCTGCGATAGCTTCACCTAAGGTTATTATACCGTAAAGCTTAAGGTTTCTCATAAAGTCGCGATATCTGGTCTCTAGTCCAGCATAGAATAGTAGGATCATAACGCCGAACTATCCAATAACCTTGACAGTATCGTTTACGGGGAATATTCCTAGAAACGCTGTCCCCAGAACAAGGCCCGCTAATAAATCACCTATGACAGGTGGGAACTTTAGTCCCGCAAATAGTTCCTCAAACAGTTTACCGACAATCATAGCTAACGCTAGGGCAAGCATTAGACTTAGCAGCAGTTCCTCGGCAGAACCCATAGCATATATCACCCTGTCCTCTATGGTTATTGCTTAACACATATTGAGAACTAGCAAATATAATTGTGTTTCCTAAGTAGTAATTCAGAGAAGTCAAGAGGCAATACTTGTGAACGCATGCGCACTATACTCGGGAGGTAAAGATAGCAACTACGCCCTCCACCTAGCATATCTTAAGGGATTCGATATAAAATGCTTAATAACAATTAAACCTAGAAGAGAAGACTCATGGATGTTCCACTACCCAATGATAGACTACACTGATTACCAAGCCAAAGCACTAGGTCTGCCACAAATAAAAGTTGAAACATCAGGTATCAAGGATAAAGAACTTAGCGAACTTAGATACGCACTGGAGATAGCTAAGGAGAAGTACAATATTGAAACAGTTGTTACCGGAGCTTTGCTCTCCGACTATCAGAGAATGAATATTAACATGGTTTCCAAAGAGCTAGGGCTATCGGTGTATAGTCCTCTATGGAGGAAGAATCAAGAAGACTATATTAGAGACATAGTTAATCATGGAATAAAAGCTCTAATAATTGAAGTAAGAGCCTACGGTTTACCATTAAAGCTCCTAG
>JAGGUY010000041.1 GCA_021158265.1 Thermoprotei archaeon | reverse complement strand
CTTATAATGTTAGTTACTTCATCTAAAATTACTGGCACCTTGTACTCGCTTAGATGATCATAGAATTTATCTACGAGATCTGGGCCTAGAATCCTTTTGAATCCAGGGTAGTTTTCTACATAGCCTGCTTCATCCATTTGCCCTCCTTTCTCCTTGGTTATAAGTACTATGTCTAGCATGTATCTTGCAGCATAAATTCCAGCCACTACTCCAGCAGGTCCTCCACCAACTATTACAACATCATATGTTTTTTTAGTCTCAATTTTCCTAAACATTTCAATTCTTCTAAAACTTATTTTGAACGCCATTTTTACCACGATCCTCAATCTTTGCTTTATTTATCTGCTTTACTTCTAAAAGTAACCTACCCCTCTATATAATTTAATCAGCGTTTAAATAGGCATGCCAAAAGTAAGCTTTATATTCCATACACGCCGTTTACATTACTGATCTTAAGGTAATGGTGAGCGGAGGACACGGCTAATTGAGTAAAAGTGATGAGTTTGCTGCATCTGATGTGAGTAGGTTTCTAACAACATTTATCCTAATGTTTATACTGTGGATTATGCTTACATGGAATTTTGATTGGCAAGAAATTCTCGTTGGGGCAGTTTTCTCAGCAATAGTTTCTGCAGTAACATATAAGCGCTTTACCAGGGTAGGTCTTAAATCTCTTCATCCTAAGAAAACTCTTTACCTATTATTTGTTTATCTCCCATTCTTCATTAAGGAAATGATTAAGGCTAATCTCGATGTTGCTTATAGGGCTCTTCACCCCAAAATGCCTGTTAAGCCAGGTATTGTTGAAACGAAGGTTGGTTTAAAGTCTGACCTAGGTAAAATGTTCGTTGCGAACTCCATAACGATGACTCCCGGAACTATAGCTATGGATCAAAGAGGTGATAGAATCTATGTTCACTGGATTTACGTTAGAGACCCTACAGTTGAGGGTGCTACTAAAATGATTCCATGGGTTTTCGAGAAAAAGCTTAGAAAGGTGTTTGAATAGTTGGCTTCGGCTTTAATACCTGAAGCAATACACTACGTAGTTTCGGCCTTCCTAATATTAGCTGTAATATTCACTACGATAAGGTTCATTCGTGGACCTACAGTTGCCGATAGAATAGTTGCCTTAGACAATATAACAACCATCATAATTGCTGCTTTAGTTTATTTAGCGCTATTTTATGGTAGATATATTTATCTTGATGTCGCCTTAGTTTCAGTAATCTTAGGTTTCATAGGAACTATTGTTTTAGCAAGGTATTTGGAGGCTAAACATAAATGACATATGAAATTGTCATGCTGGTTAGTGAGTACTTAGGTTACGCATTAGTTATCTTAGGATCCGTTTTCGTATTCTTGGGTTCCTTCGGACTCTACAGATTCCCAGATGTTTACTGTAGATTGCAAGCTTCAACAAAATCTGTTACATTAGGTGCTATGAGTTTAAGTGTTGGAGTAGGTCTTGTTGAAATAAACTGGTTCGTTAAAGGCCTCCTCATAGCGGCTCTTCTACTACTAACAGTCCCAGTATCAAGCAGCTACTTGACGAGAGCTGCTTACAAAAGCGGAGCACCGATGTGGAAGGGAGCGGTTGTTGACATGTACGCTAAGGTTCATTTAGAGGATTTGGAGAGGGAGAAGGAGGAATGACTATCGAAATAATTCTAACCATTGTTCTAATAGTTAGTTTAATTGTAGCTGCTGAAACAAGGGACTTATTGGTGGCCATCGCTGCCTTGGGAATAGTAGGTTTAATCGTGGCAATATATTTCTATATTCTCCAAGCACCTGATGTAGCTATGACGCAAGCTGTTGTTGGGATATCTCTTTCAGCAGCATTCTACATTCTCGGCGTTAGGAGAACTAAGAGGTTTGAGGAGGAGTAGGCCGGATGAAGAAGCTAAAATACGTGTATAAAATAGCAGCATTAGCTATAGCAGTGCTTCTAGGCTACATGCTCCTACAAGCACTTATGGAGATACCCTTTGGAACAAATAGGATGTTTGTTGCTGAACGCTTCATTTTCGAAGAACCATACGAGGTTGGAGCAGCAAATACTGTAACAGCTATCGTCGTTAACTATAGAGGCTTTGACACGTTAGGTGAAGTAACCGTTCTATTCATTGCAGCTACGGGCGTAGCATTACTTCTACATAGGGAGAGAGGGATAAGGTTGGCACCTACGGAAACAACATTGGTTGTTAAGACGGGAGCTAGAGTGCTGTTACCAGCGGTTTTGCTTGTTGGACTCTACATTTTCGTGCATGGACATTTAACTCCTGGCGGTGGATTTCCAGGAGGAGTTATTGTTGCTTCAGCTCTAATTCTAATGTATTTTGCCTACGAAGAATATGTTGCTCCAAGAAGTATGCTTCATCTACTGGAAGGTATTGCTGGATTAGTTTTCGTAATTGTAGGGATTTTGGGAATAATAGTTTACGGTAGGTTCTTACAAAACGTTTTCCCACTAGGAGATTTCGGTAGATTATTCAGTGCAGGATTCATACCCGTAGTTTATGTTGCTATAGGGGCTAAGGTGGGTTCGGAACTAGCAGGGATAATTCATGACATGATTAGAAGAGGTGGTGAAAGTGAGTGATTTGGGAACACTATACTATATAAACGTTGTAGCGATGGTGGTTATAGGGCTTTACATAGTACTTACTAAACGTAATGTCCTTAAGATCCTTATTGGCCTTGACATTTTAGGTACTGGAGTTAACTTGTTAATAGTTGTCATAGGCTATATTGAGGGAGGAACAGCACCAATATATACAGCCGGGATTTCACCAGCAAAATTCGTTGATCCCTTGCCTCAAGCGCTTGTTCTAACAGCAATAGTTATCGATGCAGCAGTTTTAGCTATGGCTATTTCGATCGCAATACGTCTCTATAAAGAATTTGGAACCCTAGATGTAAGGAAAATGAGGTTGTTAAAATGGTGACAATAGTTCCATCATTAATAATAGCTTCATTACTTGGCGGAGCATTCGTTATGACGGCGGTAGCACCCTTCATCAGAAGGATAACCAAGTATGTTCCTTCGATAGTGCTACTGTTTAATGTTCTTATCTCACTAGGTCTCCTACTTAAAAGCACAAATGAACCAGTAGTGGAATTTATTGGCGGCTGGGAACCCCCCTATGGTATAAATCTTGTTGCTGGACCTATGGGATCGTTCCTTGCACTAATAATTTCTCTGATAGCATTTCTCATTTCGCTAAGTTTTCTAAAATATGAGCCTACTATTGAGGAAGTTAAGTTCATGATTCTCTTCATGTTAAGTGTTCTTGGAGCCTCAGGACTCGTTCTTACGGGAGACATTTTTAACCTATTTGTTTTCCTAGAGTTAATGACAATCTCAGCTTACGCCTTAGTCGCTTATGGTAGAGGTGGTGAAGGTGCTGAAGCAGGGTTCAAATATCTTCTAGCGGGTAGTGTGGCTGCAAACTTCTATTTGATATCAGTCATTCTTATCTATGCTTCTCTAGGCTCACTTAACATGGCAGATTTAGTTACAAGGATGACAATGCTTAAGCATGGTGTTGCACTAGCCTCTATGCTATTTTTAGTTATAGGTTTCGCTACTGAATCAGAACTATTCCCGCTACATGGATGGGCGCCTGATGTTTACACTGGCGCACCACCTTCTATTGCGGCTCTTGTTTCAGGGGTTCTTGTCAGCGCTAGTCTCTACGTTCTAGCCCGCTTCTTCTACACTGTTTTCGCCGAACTCAACACTTTAAGAAGCGAAATGTTTGCAATGCTCATGCTTTTAGGCGTCCTTACAGTGCTTTTCGGAGAAACCGTAGCTCTTGTACAGAGAGATTACCGAAGAATGCTCGGATACTCAAGTATTGGAGCGGCTGGAATAATTCTTATAGGCTTAATTTCTGAAATACTGTACGCGTTTATTGGAGCCTTACTTCTCATTGTAGCACATGGGTTCGCTAAGGTACCATTATTCATGATGTCAAAACACCTCGAAGAAAAATACGGTACTAGGGACATGGAGAAGGTTAAAGGAGCTTTCAAGGCTAATCCGAAATTAGCTATCCCCTTAGTAGCTGGTTCCCTCACAATACTAGGTATGCCGCCGTTCCTCGGATTCTGGGGTAAGCTCTTACTAATTTATGGTTTAGCGTTAAAATACCCTATTATAGCACTGATAATACTTTTAGCCTCCATTGTTGAAGCAGCTTACTATCTTAGAATGCTTCATAGGCTAGTAATTCAAGATGGAGAGTTGAAGAAGCAGATTAAGATTGATACTGTAGAGTTAGTAACATACTACGCCTTCTTGGCTCTACTTATCATACTTGGAATATTGCCCATGCTACTTTCACCATACCTTGCTGGCGCCTTCATAGAGCTTTCGAACCCAAGCTTCTACATTAAAGTAGCTATGGGGGTTATGGGTGGTTAAGATATGGTTTCAGAATTACTCGCCATAGAGTCTTTAGCTACTATTGCTTCAGCTATTGTAGCTAAGAAATCATCTAAAGTAGCTGGCATCATAACTTTAACTTCCTCCGTTTCCATATTAGCTTACTTAATGATAATAGGGCCTAGGGTACTCTATGATGTAGTAAGTTTAGGAGCAATACTTCCTGGCAACATAGTTATAGGTCTAACACAGGTTGGATGGTACTTTTCATTTATTGTAGCGTTAGTTATGCTCATGGCCTCCATGTTTTCATTGGAATACGTTAAAAAACTAAATGCAACATATTGGCTTCTTTTCAACCTAACATTTCTGGGAGCTATCGGAGTAACTCTTAGTATCGACCTTGTTTCATTCTTCCTATTCTGGGAGCTTATGACTTGGTCCTCATACTTAATGGTTGCTTTAGGGGATACGAGAGCTGGGCTCAAATATTTCCTCTTCAGCATATTAGGTTCAATCTCTCTACTCTTAGCGTTTGCCCTTATGTGGCGGCTTAGCGGTTCAACAATAATTCCAAAAGCCTTCCCAATAGTAGCAACATCTTCTACGGCCATTAGAATACAGTTAATTATGCTTTTAACAGTAGGGTTTGGTGTAAAGGCAGCAATGTTCCCCATACATGTATGGGCTCCTGAGGCTTACCCTGCAACGCCACAGCCTTTTGCAGCACTATTTTCTGGAGGCTTAGCTAAGCTTGGTGCTTACGGTTTAGCACTATTAACCATGTTTGTTTCAGCTTCTAAATTTATGATGTTTGAAGATGTTGTGTGGGGATATGTTCTAGCATGGTTAGGTGCTGTAACGATCATTGTTGGTGCTGTTTTAGCTGCTCTCCAGGAAAACGTATTAAAGCTTATAGCGTACTCTAGCGTTAGCCAAATGGGCTATGTTGTTGTGGGTTTAGCTTTAATGACAAGTTTAGGTATGGCTTCAGCGCTTTATCAAGCATTGAATCATGCGCTTTTTGGGTCACTTATGTTCTTAATTGCTGGAGCAGTTTACTTAGCTACAGGAACGCTGAACTTTAAGGATCTTGGCGGTATTGCTGATAAAATGCCTTTAACGTATACTGCTGCGTTAATTGCTGTACTATCTTCAGCGGGAATACCTTTAACTACAGGTTTTAATTCTAAATGGATGCTTTTCGAAGCGCTAATAATTAAGAACTATTATTTAATTGCATCAGCTGTTTTCGTAGGTAGTGCCCTAGGTTTCCTATACAACATAAAGTTTATTTACGGAATATTTCTAGGTCAAAGGCCTAAGAGCTTAGAGAATGTTAACGAAGTTGGGTTATTAGCTTTAATACCTATGTTAACATTAGCTTTCTTAAATTTAGCATTCGGGATTCTTCCGGGAATACCTTTACAATACATTAATACAGCCTTGACTAGCTTGGGTATCCCAAGTATTGAAGCGTCCTTAACCGGGATATACACTAACATAGGGTACTGGAACGTTCTCTATGTTAGTGTTGGTTTCGTTTTAGCTTTCGGCTTAGCCATGGTGTTGTTTATTGCTGGCGGTAAGCTTAGAAGAGTTAGTGTATTGGAAACTTACATGTCGGGCTTTATTCCTCCGGAAAACTATGTTTTAAGAATAAACTATGACTTTTATCAGCCACTTAAATTTGTCTTCGGGAGATACTTGAGGCTAAGTGTTGATAGAGCCTATGCTTGGACAGCATCATTGTTCGTAAAGGTGGCTGATATAATAAGGAAACCTATCTACTTAGGTGATGCTCAAGCCTATGTATGGTACATTATAGCTACCATAATCCTATTCTTCCTAATATTCATAGTAGGTGGTGTTTAAAATGGCTTTAGATGTTATTGTTGAAATCTTAGCTACCGTGGGAATGGTTTTCCTACTGCTTATTCTAGGGTTAATATTTATGGGTATTGCTAGGAAAGTTAGTGCTAGAATTCATAGGAGAATAGGTCCTCCGCTTTACCAGCCAATACTTGACGTAATTAAGCTGTGGTCTAAAATAGATCCTTCAAGCCATGGATTAACTTTCGATTTGGGCTCACTAATAGCGTTAGGTGGGGCAATTACCGCTGCTTTACTCTTACCGATAATGGGGCTTAAGCTTCTAAGCTTTAGTGGAGACTTCATAGTTCTAATGTATCTCATGGAATTACCAGCCCTAGGAATAATGCTTGGAGCTGCTGCTAGCGGTAATCCGTTCTCAGCTGTTGGAGTTTATAGAGGACTAATACTTATCACAGGAGCTCAGCTACCCTATGCCTTAGCTGTCATGGCGGTAGCTGCGGAATATAAGACTCTTTCCCTAACCGAAATTGTTGCATTGCAGCAGGGTTCAATTCTTAATTGGGGTTTGTTTAGAAATCCTTTTGCAGCATTGGTGATAGCAATCATCGGCTTGGCCTTACTTGACGTACAACCTTTCGATATACCTTCGGCTCCAGCTGAGATATCTATGGGTCCTATGGTTGAGTATGGAGGTAAGCATTTAGCATTAATGCTTACAGCCCATGGGCTAGAGTTCGTTGTTTTCGCAACAATGTACTCAATAGTTTTCCTCGGCGGAGTAAGTGATCCAATATCGTTTATTGTTAAAACAGTTTTCGTTGCTTTACTAGCAATTTTCATAATGAATGTTTATCCTCGCTGGAGAATAGAGCAAGCATTCAGTTACCTATGGAAATACCCTACAGCATTGGCTCTTCTAGGCTTAGTTAAAGCGGTAATGCTGGGAGGTGCTATGTGATGGGATTCCAGGTTTTAGAGACAAGTAAGCTACTTAACTACGCTAGAGCAAGATCGCTGTGGATAGTTACATTCTGTACAGGATGCGGAGGTGTCGAGCTTCCGCCAACAGCAACAGCAAGGTTTGATTTCGAAAGGTTCGGAATAATTTCTACTCCATCAATTAGGCAAGCAGACTTACTACTCATTACAGGCT
This sequence comes from Thermoprotei archaeon, assembly GCA_021158265.1. GTDB lineage: Archaea > Thermoproteota > Thermoprotei_A > EX4484-217-1 > EX4484-217-1 > DRYM01. The sequence goes on along the minus strand of JAGGUY010000041.1, from coordinate 8,577 downwards.
ACGTTACACCTAAAACACTTAAGAGAATAATTATCGTTTACGAAATGATGAGAAATCCCAAATACATTATAGCTCATGGATCATGTCCTATAAATGCGGGAATATATTGGGATTCATATAATACCGTTAAGAAACTTGACCTTTACATTCCAGTTGATGTGTGGATTGCCGGATGTATGCCTAGACCGGAAGCAATACTTAGAGCACTAGTTAAGCTTATGAGAATGGTTAAGGAGGGAAAGGCTTTAGGTTGGAAGAGGTATTTGGAGAACTTCGAATTTTACAGGAAAAACCAGGATCGTCTCTTCGGAAAAGATTGGAGGAAAAGGGAAATAGAGAAACTGAGGTTCTACATCCATGATTGAGGAGGAATTAGTTAGGAAAATAGTTGAAGTATTTTCCTACGTAGAAGCTAAAGTTAAGAGGGTTAGAAGAGTAGAGGTTAAGGTATCTAGAGAGAAGCTTCCGGAAGTAGCTAAGTATTTAAGAAGCATAGGGTTTAAGCATTTATCAGCGATAAGCTGTGTTGACAGGCCTCAACATGGAATATTCGAACTAGTATATCATCTCTGGTCATACGAGAATAGAGTACATCTAATGTTGAAAACAACTATTCCAAGAAACAAACCCAAATACGTTACAATGATTAACGTTTGGCCCAATGCATTCGTTTATGAGAGAGATATTTGGGAATTTTTCGGAATAGAATTTGAAGGACATCCTGACCTAAGACACTTTATTCTTGACTATTGGGATGATATTCCTCCGTTAAGGAAGGACTTTAACCATTTAGAATATATTAAAAGAAAATACGGCGTTTACGATCCAGAAAAAGAATATTACCTAAGGTGACCGTGCCCATGTCAATTCAGGAAATGAGGAGAATAGGCGGAGAAGGTAGTAGGGAAACTTTCGAGCTAATAATAGGCCCTGTTCACATGGAAACTGAGAACTTTAGCATAATAGTTACTGTTGAAGGAGACACTGTTGTTGAAGCTAAGGTTAATGCAGGCTTTCTTCATAGAGCTTTTGAGAAACTTGCTGAAAATAGAACATATATTCAGAATGTACCGTTGCTTCTGAGAGTTTGCGTTCCCGATCCGGACCATGCTGAAACAGCCTATAGTATGGCTGTTGAGCAATTACTTGACATAGAGATTCCTGATAGAGCAAAATACATTAGAACAATAGTTTTAGAAATGGCAAGAATCAGTGCCCACCTGTTTTGGACATTCGGTATGTCAGCTGCTGTAGGCTTATACACTGTTGGACAATGGAGTGTCGCTGATAGAGAGAGGTTCATAGAGCTTTTCGAAGAACTTACGGGGGCAAGAATATATCACATATATAACTTCCCCGGAGGAGTACGCTACGACATACCGATGGGTTGGACAGATAAGCTCATGAAAGTTGTTAACCATATGGAGAAGAGGCTTAAAGAATACGATAAGGTGTTTTTCGAAAACGACATCCTAATAACTAGGAGTAGAGGATTAGCTAAAATATCTACTGAAGAGGCAATTTCACTAGGAGTAACAGGTCCTAACCTTAGAGCGACAGGTGTACCTTACGATTTCCGAAAACTTGACCCATACGCCGCATACCCCTACATAGACTTTGAAATACCCACTGGCAAATACGGTGACGCATACGATAGAATAATGGTTAGGAGAAGGGAGATAGAAATAAGTTTGAACATAATTAAGCAAGCAATTAAGGAGCTTCCATCAGGACCCATCATGGCTCCGATACCTCATCCACTATACTATAATGTTCCCCCCGGAGATGCTTATGCAAGAGTCGAATCTTCTAAAGGAGAATTCGGCTTCTACGTTGTAAGTGATGGTTCAGATAGGCCATGGAGAGTTCATATAAGAGGGCCAAGCTTCATACACGGTGTTCAGCTTTTAGAGAAGCTTCTCAAGAACGTGAGGATAGCGGATATACCTGTTGTTCTTAAAAGTCTAGATAATTGTCCACCGGACATAGATAGGTGATAAATATGAGTTCAGATATGTCCTTTAAGGACAAGGTTAAGGGAGCGTTTTCCTCATTTCTAGCTCTCAAATACCTAGGTAAAAAACCCGTAACATTGCAGATACCAAACAAGATGATAAGGTTTGCTGCTAGAAGATATAGAGGATTTCATGCTAATGACTGGTCGAAATGTGTTGGTTGCGCTAGTTGTGCTAGAGTATGTCCTGCAAGAGCTATAGATATGGTTATGGTTCAAGGTCGGAGAAGACCTCTTCCAAGAATAGACTATGGTAGATGCTGTTTCTGCGACTTATGCGTTGATGTTTGTCCCACGGGTTCGCTTCAGGCAACGAGAATTTACGAGTTAGCTGAGCCGGATTATAGGAAGTTCAAAATAGTTCCGATAGCTGAAATTAAGCTTTTCGAAGACAAAATAATAGGGTTACCTATCAAGGAGGTTATTGAGGAAAAGGGTGGATGGGTAATTTATGTGCTTGCTGACGGCAGAAAAGTTAGGTTCAGAATCATGGGAACGTATAGGCTGTTGCCTTTAAGGTTTAAGAGAGAACCAAATGTTGTTAAATAATAGTTTAATTGATCTAATTATTCGAATATGAACCTTTCAATACTGAATTTCTCTATAGGTATTGTCTTTGTTGAACCGTAAGCAACCATTTCTGCTAAAGCCTTTCCTGCCCCAGCTGAAAGCGTTATTCCTCTCGTTCCGAAGCCTGCAGCATACCATAGGTTCTCATATTTTCCGCTTTTAGAGATTATAGGTATATTATCTGGGGTTTCATAAACTATGCCCGTCCATTGCCTAAGAACATTTACTAAACATATTTTTGGAAAGTATCTGCAAGTGTACTCAGCTATTTTTCTCAAGAACCGAAAGGTTTGCCCTTAAATCATATGCTGGTTCGCCTATTCCAGTATTACTTATTCCCATAATGAATTCTCCACGAGGCCAAGTCTGTGTAAATTTGAAGTTGTTTTCAACAAATGTTACGAAGGGTTCAAATTCGTAATGTAGTCCTTCAGTAAGTGCTTCCTCACCTCTAAACGTACATAAAGGTATTCTTTCATCAAGCTTGCATGCTAAGTCTTTTGTGAAAGCGCCTGCTGTAATAACTACTTTGTCTGCTTCTATTTCGCCATGTTCCGTAATTACTTTTTTCACCCTACTACCTTCTACCTTAAAGTTCTTGGCAGGGTTATACTTCATGAGCTTTAGTCCCTTAAGTTTAAAGTAGAATTCGAAAATTCTAACAACACCGGGCTGTAAAACCTTGCTTCCCAATGTATCGTAAAGTGCACCATAGATTTCATCCTCATCTATTATGGGTGCTTTCTCCTTAACTTCAGGTGGCGTTAGTATTTCTCCTACACCACAAGTTCTCCTAAGTATTTTCTTTAGCTTATCAAGCTTGTTAAGACCCTCCTTAGATGTTGCTACATGTAAATGCCCTCCCGTCCTCAGAGGCACCGGCCTAGGTTTTTCGACTATTTCCTCGTCAAGTTTCTTCCAAATATTAACGCTTAGACATGCTAGTTTAGCTAGGTCTTCGTCTTCAAATATGTGGAGTAAGCCTCCTGTTCCTCTATTGCTAGCGCCATAGCCTATGTATTTCCTATCGATTATCGTTATATCTCTATATTCTAGCTTAAGTAGATGGTATGCTGTAAAGAGACCTACCAGTCCTCCTCCAACTACAACTATTCTCTCATCGCTCACGAGAACTTCACCTTACCTTTCTCGATTTTCTCCATGAGGACCTCGGGTGGCGCAAAAACGCCTAAGGGGACTGGTTGTAATGGAACCCTTGTTCTCGGGAGACCTATTTCGTCTATGTCCTTATTTAACATCTTAGCCATGATTCCAAGTACTATGTAGATACATGTTTTCCCTTGACAATAACCTGTGGTTACTCCTGTAGCTCTCTTAAGACTTTCCATATCGTTAAACCCTGCTTTAATTGCCTTAATTATTTCCTCCTCAGTTACATCGTTACATCTACAAACTATTCTAGGAGGTGTTTTAGCTTGCTCCTTGCTCACTTCTTCTTCACTCTAATGTATCTTACCTCTAAAGCTAATTTTCTTGGAACAGAAACTCCAACAAGAGGTGTTTTATACTTCGTTCTCGGAGCAACACTTACAACTTTCCCCTCACCTATTTTCCTACCCAACCTATCAAGTAGGTCGACAATGTCACCCACTTTAGGTAAAGATAACAATTCATACGGTAAAATAACCATCGAGTTATCGCCAATGTACTTATACCTTACAACCCTTATTGCTAATCCTGGACATGCTTGAACACATATTGCGCATCCAGGGCATCTTTCAAAAATGACCTTCGGATTGTCGTTGATTCTAGGCATTTCTACTGCTTTAAACGGGCAAACAGCAGCACATACGTCACACGGTATTTCCTCTAGGCATTCTATTATTACTGTTGCTTGTTTCTCTAGAATTTCCTTAGGTGGTGGCTTATCCCATCTCTCAAGGTCCTCTAAATGGATTGCTCCTGAAGGTGTAGTGTCTGGTGCTTCGAGTTTCTCCTCAACCATAGCTCAGCACCTTATGTGGTGGGAATTATTACCTTCTTTCTTCCCTCTCTTATCTTGGCGTAATATGGGCTTCTTCTAAATTCTTCAAGTCATTCCTCAGCAAACCTTCTTTCCTTCTCGGCTTTGTCGCTATGGTAGCCTATTGAGAAAGCAGCTGAAATTCCCGCAATTCTACCTTCCATTATTGCTGTTGAAGCTTCCTCGACGTCGCCTACATCTCCGGCTATGAAGACTCTTTTAAGTGTTGTTTCATTGTATCTTGTTCTTAAAGGCACGAAACCTCCAAGTTCTCTAACATACTTTAGCTTAGCACCCATTTGCTTTAGAAGTTCAACGTCAGGTGTCATTCCGGTAGCTATAACTATGCCGTCAATATCCTTTATCGTAATTTCCGTTCCAGGAATGGGTTTCTTACGCTCATCAACCCTAATTATGGTTGCTGCTTCAACATGGTCTTTCCCATATGCGGCAACTATTGTGTGTCTAGTGTATATTGGGACACCCATTCTCCTAATCTTGGCTGCGTGTACGAGGTAGCCTCCGACCCTATCTCCTCTAACAAGTAATCCTGCAACATCAACATTTGCTTGCAGGAACTAGTATGCTAGAATTAATCCTACATTACCTGCGCCAACAATTAAAACTCTTTCAGTGGGCTTTATTCCGTAAACGTTCATTATTGTTTGTGCTGCTCCAGCCATCATTACGCCTGGTAGGTCGTTATTTTCGAACATTAGTGGTCTTTCAATAGCTCCGGTAGCGACAATTATCGCTTTAGGTTTCATGACGATTAGTCTATGTTTAAACATTGTTTCCGTTTTTACAAGTGCTAAGTATCTTTCTCTAAACCTACCTAAAGCAATTGTTTGAGGATAGAACATTACGTTATCGTAATCTTTTAGTTCAGAAAGGAGTATCTTGGCTATTTTGAAACCTCTAACTCCTGCGAAAGTTTCAGCTGAGCCAAAGAACTTATGTGTTTGCTTAATTAACTGACCTCCTAGCTTGGGATTTTGATCTATAATTGCTACTGAAGCACCTAGCTTTGCTACCTCCAATGCTGCACTTAAACCTGCTGGGCCAGAACCTATAATTGCAATGTCTACATCAACTATTTCCTTAGCGAATCTAACTCTGTACTCTCCAAGTTCTTTCAGCGGAAGTTTTCCTTCACCTTTCTGGCGCTGAATAACCATATCGTCCTCAACAGGTGTTATGCATGTTCTAACATTGGGTATTCCATTAACTATCATTAAGCATACTGAGCATTTCCCTATTCCGCAGAATAAGCCTCTGGGTCTATGGAAAACCTTACTGTAGGAGAAAACCTTTATGCTGGCGGCCCATAGTGCCATAGCTATTGTTTCTCCTTCATAAGCCTCTATTTCTCTTCCTTCAAAAATTATTTTGACCTTACGTCCACGCTTAAACTCCAGTATGGGATGCTGAAATATTCTCATATCCTTAGCCATAACATATCAGCTCACAATGCTTAAAAGAACCAATTAACCACCGCTTACGCTTTATCACATAAATGTAGGACATAAAGCTATCTAAATATACCATATTTTACCAATAGACAAAAATATATAGATGTTTATAGTTGCGCTCATCAGCTAAATAGCTAAATATTTTTCATTAACCAATATGTGAGAAACCGAAATTAATAATTAGTAATTACTATGTTTAAACCATTGTTGAATGCAGTGGCTAAAGATGTGGCGATACTATGGGTTTTATTGCGAAGTACAAGAGGGAGCTTAAGGATGTTTGGGAGGAACTAGTAGCTTTAACAATAACTACTCTTGGAAGTGGGATATCGGGAATGACTTTAGGCTTAGGAAACATTATTATTTCTATGAAAAATTCTGTTTTAATGCTCGCACCAGCTATTATGGATATGAGGGGAAACATCTACTCTTCCTTAGGTTCACGTTTAAGTTCACTTCTTCATTTAGGCTATATTAAACCTAAAATTAGCCGAAACCCTTTATTATTAGGAAACCTATTTGGAGTTTTAGCTTTAAAATCTTCCATGCCCATTTATATCGGGTTTATTGCTTCTATAGCTTATTTTCTAACCACAGGAATTCTTGATTATATGGATTTAACGTTGATTGCTCTTCTAACATCTTTTTTCACATTCCCTATAATGTTAGCGGTTACCTTTGCAGTAGCTTTCATTACATATCGTAGAGGGTTAGATCCAGACAATTTTGCATCACCAATAATAACTTTAGCTGGTGATGCAATATCTCTTCCAATACTTTTTCTTTCAACATATATCGTAATGAATTCGCCGTTGGGTTTTAAGCCGACTTTAATATTGGTAGGCATTACTGTTTCAGCTATTTCTTTACTGTATATTACTTTCTCAGGAGAAGCATACGCTAAAAAAATAGTTTATGAGGCAACACCCACACTCATGATTTGCGGCTTACTTGAAATATTTGCGGGATCACTATTAGTTATTAATGTTAATGAGATACTCGAGAAAGCAGGAATGTTAACAATAGTGCCAGGCTTTATTGGAAATGGTGGAGCGTTGGGTGGAATTTTAGCTGCAAGACTTTCCACAAAACTTCATCTTGGAGAAATAGAGCCTAAACTCATTCCTTCAACAAAGGCAATTAAGGAGTTTATTAAAGCCCTTGTCGTTTCACTCATAATATATCCAGCACTAGGAGTCTACGGCTATTCCATAGCTTTACTTTTAAAATTACCTACACCCTCTCTTAATATAGTTTTCCTTACAACTTTAGTTGCGGGAATGATACTTTCAGCGATAATCATAATCATAGTATACTTTATATCCATCATAAGCTTCAAGAGAGGGGTTGATCCAGATAATATAACAATACCTTTAATAACGAGCATCGTTGATGCCATAGGAGCATTTGTGCTGCTTTACTCTTTCCTCGTCATATTTAGGACATAAACCTTAATGAATATAATAAAGTGCACGGCAATCAGGAAGAAATAAAACGCTGCTTATTCGACAATGGTTCTTACTTTAACATGTAAATTTTAACTCTACACTAGAGAAGCAAAACTCTTAACTATAGAGGCTCTATGAAACGTATGTAAAACCGCGATGACGTCTGAACCCGAGACTGATTAATGATTGAAGGCCGGTGTCTTGGAGCGGCTCCTTACCTCCCACTTATTAGCTCAAGTACTTTTTCAACAGGTGCTTCAATATAGTACTCGTTTTCGTAGGTAATTATCTTGAAGCCTTTCTGTTCAAGCATTTTTAGGAGCTTAGGTTTCCTTAGTATTTCCTCGATAAGCATTGTTAATTTAGGATACTCCGGAATATCGGCTTCGTAAAACCAGAAGAGACCTCTTAACGCTATTTTTATTCTCTTCTGCCCCGTTGCCTTTGTCATGGAAGCTATTTTTTCTCCATGCTTCTCTAAGTACCTACGTAAAGTCCTCATGAATATCTCGATTAATTCTTCTTCGTAATTCATTATTGTATCGTCCTCATACGTTCACGTTTTAAGTGAAAAATATAAATACTTACCTCGAAGTTATCACTTTAATGTCGAATTACCGCTGAACTTGAACAGTTTGTTGAGGGATTGCCTATTGGTGAATTAAGGTTTACACCGAAAATAAAAGAGAAAAGATGGAATAAGAGCAAAGAGAAGGAATTAAGGGAGCTTTGGGATAGAGAGGGAATATATGATTTCAAATTTTCATCTGAAGATAAAAGACCCATAATAGTAATAGATACCCCGCCGCCATACCCCTCTGGTAAATGGCATGTTGGCGGAGCAGCGCATTATGCCCAAATAGATATGGTTGCAAGATACTTTAGAATGAAGGGGTACAATGTTTTCCTACCATTCTACGCTGATAGAAACGGATTACCTGTGGAAGTCCAAGTTGAAAAAACAAAAAATGTTAATCCACATGAGCTAGCTAAGACCCCTGAGGGAAGACAGAAATTCCTTGATCTATGCAGGGAATTTCTAGATAAGGTTGAAAGCGAACTTGTAAGTGTTTGGAAAAGGCTTGGATG
>JAGGUY010000040.1 GCA_021158265.1 Thermoprotei archaeon | reverse complement strand
TCATTTACTATCATGTAATCTGCTAGTGCTATGACGTTCCCCAACCCGAAGCTTAACTCTACGAGGTCTCTCTCAACAAATTCCTCCCATGTTTTAGGGTCTCCTGGTCTACTCCTTTTTCTTATTCTTTCAAATCTCGTCTTAGGGGATGCGTGAATAGCTACAATTATTGTTTCTCCCAATGTTTTCTTAAAATACTCTATTTCGTCGAGACTTCTAACACCATCGATAATTATGGTGTTATGTTTTGTTTCCCGTATTTTCTCAACTATTTTCTTAGCTATAGCCACCTTCCCATATTTTTTCCTTAAATCTTCAGCTACCATGTTTAAGTTATGGGATGTAAGCTTTAAGCCCCTCCTCAAGGTTTCTTCACGAACAACATCCCCCATGACATAGACTGGTAAGCCTTTTTTCTTAGCTTCTTCTATGAAAACCCCTTTACCTGATGCTGGCATTCCGACTACGCATATTACGAACAATTCTAAATGCACCTATAACAATAAGTAGGATAGCTTAATTATTAAAAGATTGGTAACATTAAGCTATGATGGTGTATTGGTCTTGAGCGAGAGAATAAGGAGCTTCATATCTGTTGATATTGAAGATCCTTTGATTCTAGATAGGATAGAGAGGATTAAGGAAACAATTATTGCAACAAATGCCGATTTAAAACCTGTTGAAAAGGAGAACATTCACTTAACACTCCGGTTTCTAGGAGAAATACCTGTAGCGTTGATAGATGAAGTATATAGGGTTATGCTTTCGGTAAAAATGGAGCCTTTCGAAATAGAGATTAAGGGTGTTGGAGCTTTCCCAAGGATAACTAGCCCGAGAGTTGTATGGGTTGGTGTCACCAAAGGTTCTGATAAGCTTAAAGAGATACATAGACAACTTGAAGCTGGACTTAGGAAGTTAGGGATAAAGCCTGATAGTAAAGGTTTCGAACCCCATATTACAATAGCTAGGGTTAGGAGTGCAAGAAATAAGCAGAGACTCGTAAAAGTCCTTTACGAACTTGAAGATGTAGAAATAGGGAAGATAGTGGTGACAAATATTAGGCTTAAGCAAAGCATTCTCACATTCAAAGGGCCAATATATAAGACGTTAAGGGAAGTTAAACTTGGGTAGAGAAGAAGCTCTTGAAGCAGAAGTTTTAAGGAAAATTAAACCTAAACCTGAAGAGTATGTTAAGGTAAGGAATGTTTATGAGAAAATAAAGGAGTTACTTGAAGCGGCCTTAGAGAGGGAAGGTATCGATGCTGAAATAGAGCTTGAAGGTTCTGTAGCTAAAGACACATGGATTTCAGGTGACGTAGATTTAGATGTTTTCGTTCTTTATCCTAAAGATTTAGGTAGGGAATGGTTGAAGACACATGGTTTCAGAATAATTCTAGAAGCAACCAAAGATCTTCCCCAAACCATAGCTTACGCTGAACACCCATACGTTAAAGTTACTATGGATAACATTAATGTAGATGTGGTTCCTGCTTTCAAGCTAAAGGATCCCTTAGAAGCAGAGACTGTTGTTGATAGAACACCATTCCATACAAGATATGTTATTTCGAAGCTTGGTGAAAAGCAGAAAGATGAGGTGAGGCTTCTCAAGAAGTTTATGAAGACAATAGGTGTTTACGGGGCTGAAATAAAGGTTTCCGGTTTTTCAGGGTACCTTGTTGAACTATTAGTTATTTACTATGGTAGCTTCAAGAGGGTTTTAGAAGTTGCCTCTGAAACGTGGAAACCTGGAGTAGTGATTGATGTTGAAAGGTATTTTAGAAAGAAGGATTTACCGAAAATAACTAGGAAATTCCAAAACCAACCATTAATAGTTATTGACCCTGTAGATTATAGGAGAAATGTTGCAGCAGCAGTGTCCCCTAAGTCTATGGCCACTTTTATCGTAGCATCTAAAACATATTTGAGAAATCCTTCAGAATTGTTTTTCTTTAAAGTTGAAGCTAAGCCTACGTTAGCTGAGGTAATGGAGCTTATTTCGTCTAAACCTTACGATTACGTATTCGTACTATTCCCCATACCTAAGAAGCCTCCGGATATTCTATGGGGCTTTCTTAGGAGAAGTATTAGAGGTGTTAAGTCTTTACTTGAAAAATTCGGGTTTAACGTGTTAGACTATGATGTTTGGTGTGATGAAAGAGAGTATGGAGTTTTCGTTTTTGAACTTGAATCCGAGAAAATAAGCGATTTCGTGAAGTCAGAGGGACCTTTAGTATTTTCTGAACCTAATTCGTCAAGGTTTTTAAGCAAATATGTAGATTCGGAACTAACTATTGCAGGTCCTTGGATTGAAGATTTTAAATGGGTTGTTATACGTAAGAGAAAGTTTAGTAGGGCAAGTAGCCTTTTGAAGGAGAGATTGTTAGAGCATGGTGTAAGCCATGTTCTCCAAGAGCATCTGAGGAAAACATGGTTCAAAGTGTTGTTAAAAGATGATTTAAAATACATTGTTGAAATGGTAGGCGATGATTTCCTCAGTTTCCTACGTAGTTTTGTGAGGAAGAAACCGGAATGGTTAAGAATTTAAGTGGAGACCTTCGCCATATACTCTGTTATCCTATTCCTACTGATGAATGTTTCAATACTAGACTTCTAGAGCTTAGTAAATTAAATGTTGCGTTAATAATACCGTATGGACACGTATTTCTTAAGGGAAAAATTAAGGTTTTAGGCAAAGGATATGCTAGCATAGTTGTTAAAGCGGTAGATCTCGAAGATAATGTTGTTGCACTTAAAATACGTAGAGTTGATTCTCGAAGATCCTCACTTATCCATGAGGCCGAAAATCTCGCTCTAGCAAATACGGTGAATGTTGGACCAAGACTTCTAGGGTTCACAGAGAACATAATCATGTACGAATATATTGATGGCATTAAGCTTAAAGAGTTTATTGAAGGTGCAAGCGAAAACCATATCATAAAAATGGTTTCCGACCTATTTAGACAGTGCTTTAGACTTGACATGATAGGCTTAGATCATGGAGAGCTTTCTAGACCCTATAGTCACATACTGATTAGGAAACCTCATAAACCATACATTATAGATTTTGAATCCTCAAGCGTTTTGAGAAAGCCTTCAAATTTAACATCAATTATAAGCTCGTTAATTATAAAGGAAGGTTCCTTACAGCAAAAACTAAGAGTTGTTTTAGGGGTCTCGAACAAACAATCACTAATTGAAGCCTTAAGGGAGTATAAGAGAAACATTGGTCCAAGAACGTTTCTTAAAATACTTAAGCTACTGAATTTAGCTTAAATGTGGAAGGGGTTTGGTGGGGCCGCGGGGATTTGAACCCCGGACCACGGGCGCTCCGGGGCCGTCTATGGGGATTTCCTCCCCAGGCCCGCATCCTTCCAGGCTAGACGACGGCCCCTAGTGGTTGCCCGTGCATGGTATTTCGGTTATTTTGGCGACCATGTACGGGCTTCCCCCTTAACCACTTCATCTCTAGTTGGTGGTTCATCGGGGGCTACATCCCCGCGCACCATAGGGCACGGGTTACGGGAATAGTGCCGTCATCGGGCACAAGGAGCCCATGATGGCTTCACTACTCATAATCATTGTGGAAAAGGAAATATAAACGTAACGTTCCCAAAGTTTTCAAAACACCCCGAGTCCTCAAACAAGCGAATAGTCTAAAGTAATTACACGCTAGTGTTATTAAATCCTTATTCTCTCTTCCTAATTTTACTGAGAGATGGCGGAGTCCATAGCAGCCATGCCGGTATTTTCTTTAGTAGTTCATATGCTTCTTCCCACGAATCTAGCCCTAGTTTTTCGGCTAACTCCTCTAGAGTCATTTGTGTTCTAGCATACTCTCTCAAAATGTTTAATGTGTCTTCTGAAATTATGATCTCCTTATCACCAACCTGGATTTTTATTTCCTCTGCAAGTTTCGACTTCGTACTCATACTCTATCGCCTTGAGAAAATAGTTAGCACTAGGTATTTAAGAGTTTATGGAAGATATGGTATTTGGGGTTAAACGGGATGCCTGAAGTTTCTACTGGAATTATACGCTTAAAATATGTCGTAGACAAGATTA
>JAGGUY010000048.1 GCA_021158265.1 Thermoprotei archaeon | reverse complement strand
GCTTTATCTTCCAAACCTACGAGTTTAAGTACTTCCCAAGCTTTCTTCTCAGCTTCCTCTTTAGACATCTTCTTAACTTTCTCTAAAGGCAATGTTATGTTTCTTAAGACAGTTAAGTGCGGAAACAGATTGTAATTTTGAAAAACCATTCCAACCTTTTGCCTAATTTTAACAATGTTTATTTTAGGATCTGTTACTTCCTCCCTGTCAATGAATATCTTACCCTTCCATGGCTTAACAAGCAATATTAACGATTTAAGTAATGTACTCTTGCCTGATCCGGAAGGCCCGAGTATAACTACTTTTTCGCCATAATTAACGCTAAATGTTATACCTTTTAAAACTTCTAGATTACCGTATCTTACATGCAAATCTTCCACTAATACCATGTGGTTTCTTAGCAATTTCTCTACCACTCCGCTATCTATATGCTAGGTTTTAGTGAAGGTATTAACGTTTTCTATTTAAAATTTTTACATTCCTTTTCTCGTCATATACCCTGGTATTGAAAGCTTTTCTTCCAAATACTTAGACACTTTAGATAAAGTATAGCAGACAATAAAGTATAGAGCTGCTACAGCCGAATATACTTCAAAGGGTCTCCAACTCCAAGCAACAATGTACTCTCCTCTCCTAGTTAATTCTGCTACACCTATTACAGAAACTAACGCACTATCCTTAACCAAAATAACGAGTTCATTAACAAGTGCTGGTATCACAACCCTTATCGCTTGAGGCAAAATAACATATATCATTGCCTGAGTTTTTGTCATTCCAAGTGAAAGCGCTGAATTCAACTGTTCTACAGGTATTGACTGTATTCCCGCTCTAAGTATTTCAGCTTGATATGCTCCACTATTAATGCCTAAAGCTAAAATACCTGCTGTTATCGGATCCAAGTTTATTCCTAAGCTAGGAAGGCCAAAGTATATTATTAGTATCTGAACAAAAAGAGGAGTTCCTCTAATGACTTCAACATAAATCGATGCTATTGTGTGGTAAACTATGTTAGACGAAATTCTTCCTAATCCGAAAAATACACCCAAAACCATTCCCAAAGCAAAACCTGTTAAGCTAATTTGTAATGTTACAGTAAGTCCTTGTGCTATGAAAGGTACAATGCTCAAAATGAACTTTAACGAATCTATGATCAAATCTTATCGCACCTCACTAGGTAAAAAAGATGTTATTGAGCTATTAGCTAAACCATTTCTTAAGGAACTGATCAAGCTTACCTGAGTCTTTAAGCTCCTTAAGAACTTCGTTCACTATGGGCAGTAAATCGGAACCTTTTCTCACAGCAATTCCGTATTGTTCACCAGTCTTTATTATGAAAGCTACTTTAACGTCACCCTCCGATTTAGCATATGCTTCAGCAACAGGCTTATCTATAACAACAGCGTCAACATCTCCCTTCTTAAGCGCAAGAATAGCTTCAATAAACTTATTATATCTTTTAACATTGTCCTCCGAAACCTTACCTGCTTTCACTAGGTTCTCGTCAACCCAGAGCTCACCTGTGGTTCCTGATTGAACACCTATTTTCTTACCTGCTAAGTCATCTGCGCTCTTAATTTCCTCATTATCTGCTTTCACTAGAACTGCTTGGTCGGCTTCGAAGTACGGTTCGGAGAAATCGACAACTTTAGCTCTCTCCTCAGTTACGGTCATACCAGCAATTACCATGTCTATTTCTCCATTTTGAAGTGCAGGTATTAGTGCATCAAACTTTATATCCTTAACTTCTAATTGAACACCAAGCTTTTCAGCTATTGCTTTAGCAATGTCTATGTCGAAACCTACTATTTCATTTGTTTTCTCATCTACGAACTCGAATGGCGGAAAATCGGCTGAAGTACCTACAATTAACTTACCTCTCTTCTTTATCTTTTCAACATCTGATTCCTCTCCTTTCCCTCCCTGAGCCATACTGTAATATGCTAGTGTAGCAACAATAATTATTACTATAATGATACCTGCAGCAATTAGAGTTTTATTCATTGTACTCTTTTCCTCCCATTAAATTTTATTTACGAGATACTCGTGTAGAGAATAAATATTTCTATTTATAAACTTTTCACTCATTAAGACAAGTACGTTATTAGCTTAAATATAGGTCATAACATTAACTCAATGTTGAGAACATTGTACGTGTATAGCGAGTACCTAGATGAATTCATGATATGGGAAGGAAGTGCCAGGACGCTACTATTCAATAAGGCAGTAGCTTTAAGACTCATAGAAAGATATGTTCCTAGGGAAAAAATTGTAAATATACATTACGGTGTGAAAAGAGAACTAAATGGAGTATTCATACTTGACATTTGGGTTGAACTTATAAACGGATACACTAGTTTCATAGCTGTTGATTCACCCTTGCCTTTAAACTTTAAACAATGGGAGATAATAGCGAACACATTAAACAAAATGTACGTGAGAAATAGAATATGCATTTTAAACGTAAAGAACGAAATTGAAAAGCAAGACATCTTAGATAAATTAATGTCCTTATCTAGGGTTTATGGCGAGAAAACAGAGTTTCTTTCGACAGTTAATAATTTAGAAAAGATAAAAACTATGTGTAATGAGGTTTGTAAGCCATGGAATGTTATTTTAGCTCTAAAAACTAATAATCTTTACGAAACCTATTTGGCTCCAAGAATAGTTGTTGATGAAGCAATATGTTCCCCTAAAGGTTTTTGGACAAAATAATTACCTTATCTTATAGTAGTTTTTGTAAGCTTAACTATTTTACACTAATATGTCACGTAGTAATTATAGAAGATGAAAGTAGAGATAGCCAGAGCAATTAAAGTAGAGGACTAAAGATATGATGTCTGATAGTGAGGAATTTGATGTAGAGGTAAGTAGGATACTCGATAGAATAGCTAAACGTTTAAGTAAAGGAGAGCATCGTAAGAAGAAATACTTTAAAACAATTACTTCTTCATCACCACATGGAGTATATATTTATGATAAAAGAGAAGAGAAATGGCTCTATAGCGAAGAAGATAGAGCCAACATTTTCTCTAACGGTTATTACGTAGTTTACTTTGACAATACAGAATGTAGCGCATGCAGAAAATACGATAAAATATGGTTCCCCATAGTTGAAAACTGTAGCGATAAATTCCCCTATACTTTCATTATTATTTTATGCAGATGGTTCTCTAACGAATGCGAATCTAAGAAAGCCGCATCATTTTTTGACGAATTTAAAATTAAAGCTTCACCAACAACACTTTTCCTCTATGTTAAAAACGGCAAAATAGTTTATGATGAAAGATATGAAGGAGTACTTGAATATAAGGATTTAATCTATGTTTTGAAAACATTTGAAGATAGGGCTTTAAGAGCGGAAAAAGGACTCCCAGTAATTAAGCCTCCGATGGAAGCTTCACAAGTAAACAAGGTACTTAAAACACTCCTCTCACTTCTTTCCCTTAATGTGAAAGAAGAGTAGGAGGAAGGAGAAATGTTCGATCCTTACGAGATAAGAAAGGATTTCCCAATATTTCAAAGGAAAATAGGCGATAAACCTCTAGTGTACTTCGATAATGCAGCAACAACACATAGGCCAATTCAGGTCATTGAAGCTATGAATAATTTCTACTTGAAACATAACGCTAATGTTCATAGGGGTCTTCATACTTTGAGTCAGGAAGCTTCAGAAATGTATGAGGAAGCACACGAAACAATAGCAAAATTCATAGGAGCGAAATCATGGTACGAAGTAATTTTTACACATAATACAACAGACTCAATAAACCTCCTCGCATATTCTTGGGGTTTGTTTAATGTTTGTGAGGGTGATGAAATCGTTTTAACTGTAATGGAGCACCATAGCAACATGCTACCATGGAGAAACCTAGCAAAAATAAAAAAGGCCAAAGTGAAGTATGTCGATATAACAGATGATGGTGTACTCAAATATGAACAATTAGAGGAGCTTATTACTGAGAGAACTAGAGTTGTTGCTGTTACTTTGATGTCTAATGTTCTTGGAACTATAAATGATGTTAGGAGAATAGCTAAAATAGCGCACCAAGTAGGAGCGATAATCGTAGTTGATGGTGCACAGGGAGTACCTCACATGCCTGTAAATGTGAGAGAATGGGACATAGACTTTCTTGCTTTTAGCGGTCATAAAATGCTTGGACCCATGGGAACAGGAGTACTATGGGGTAGGGAAGATAGGCTTGAAGAAATGGTCCCGTTCAGAGTAGGTGGAGATACGATAAAGGATGTGACTTTAGATGACGTTATATGGCATGACCTACCGTGGCGTTTCGAAGCTGGTACTCCTAATGTTGCTGGTGCTGTTGGCCTTGCTGAAGCAGCAGAATACCTAATGAAAATAGGAATGCAAAACATAAGGCAACACGAAAAACAACTAACAATGGAGATAATGAAGAGGCTCGACGAAATAGATAAAGTAGAATACTATGGCCCTAAGAACATAGAAATACGTGGCGGAATAGTACCATTCAATATTAAAGGGCTACATCATCACACAGTTGCCCGAGCATTAGATATGTTCGGTATTGCTGTTAGGAGTGGTATGCATTGTGCTCACCCGCTACATTACAGATTGGGTCTCAAAGGAACAGTAAGAGCAAGCCTATACATATACAACACAAAAGAAGAAATAGAATACTTTGCCGAAGCCCTTACAACAATAACTAAGCTTTCAGCAGCTCTTTCAAGAAAGGAGGAAGATGTTTGTACTGGAGGATGAGTTTTCTAGCATATGTTTTGTGCTTTCACCTTCTTCTCAGTACCACAAACAGTGCATGTATACGTTATTTCATAGAATAATCCGACCTTCGCTGTTGAAGTTAATGTGTGAGTGGTTACTTTCTTGCATGTTAAGCAGTAGAAAGGAGCTTCTTTTGGAATGCTGTATTTATTTTCGCCTGCTATGCTTATTCACCTCGTTTATTTTCTCTTAGAACATTACTCTGAAAATAACAACTTAAATTTTATCTCAAACTAAAACTTTAACTTAGAAGGAAACACTGCTCCTTGAGGGTACTAGTGTATGAAAATAATTGTAGCAAAACCCCCTATCTCTAGGATTAAGGCAGCCTTCGCGGTTACAGCAATAGCGTTCGCTATACTCGTATTTATTCCTCAAGTTATTTCAGGCAACAGAGACCCAGTGTTCATACTGTTTAGCTTAGGTGTAGTCATCGTTTCTACACTCATATTTCTTCTTGAAATACTCAAGCATAGAATGATATCGAGAAAACTCAGAGGCATTTCTAATGAATTAGAGGTTAAGGAAGATGAGATAGTTTTTAAACGCCCATTAACATTGGAGAAAGGTGTTTTCCAAGCAGCCGGAATATGGTTAGCATGGAATCTCATGAAGGGGTACAGGTGGGATTCGAAATTTGCCGAGCTAGAGGAGGCAAAAACATACACTAAAATAAAACTTGAAGACACCGTAGGAAACTACATAATCCTGCTAACAGAGGATGGTAGCGGAGCACTTGTCGTTCCAGGATATAGAGTTACAGACCCAGAATACGAGAACGTCCTCTTCCTAATTTTCAACCCATCGTCACTAACAATAAGACTTCATAAAGATAGAGTTGTTGTACGCGGAGATGGCGATGTCGCCGAAATGAGACTTTCAGTAATGAATAAGAAGACATTGTTAGGAGATGTTAGAAGGTACATGAAGTCGTCTGGTTTTAGCAGTATTAGAGTTGAGCTTAACAAGCAAATTAGGGGAAAGAAAGTTTTCATATCGTTAGGTAAGACCCTTGCCAAATCAGGCTCAGATAGGTTCGCATTCAAATATAACATCATCCCTGAAGAACCAACAGTAATAGTAACATACGAGGAGAGTATTTCACCAAAGTTCCTAATTAGAAAAATGGGATACAAGCTACCACTTGTCGCTGGCGTAGGACCCTTCATAGTAAAGCTCGTACTAGAAAAAACATTAAGCGGCAAAGAGTACTCGGGAATAGCTGAAATAGAAATAGTTCCCGAGAAAATGAAGAGAGAAGAGATTTTCTAAAGACCTAATGATGCATTTAGTTAGTTACTTATAGGTAAGATTAAGTATTAACCAACCATTAATTTACTACTGTAATTAAATTTTCTAAATGGGGTCAGCTAAAGATGACAAAACCAGACTATGAAAAGTTCTTCTCAAGCAGAATAAACCTTATGAGCCCATCGCCCATTAGAGAAGCAGTATCTAAGATAGCGTACAAGTCAAAAATAAAACCCGTCATATCATTTGCTGCAGGCGAGCCGGATCCCGATGTACTACCTAGAGACATTTACGCTAAGCTAGCCTCAGAAATTTTCCTTAACGTCAAGAAAATAGTGAACTACTCGCCAGCGGAAGGAGTACCGGATTTAAGAGATGAAATAGCGAAGTTTATGAAAGAATATGAAAGCGTAGAAACAAGTGGAGAAAACATTATCGTAACTGTAGGTGGTTCACAAGCTCTGGACATTGTAGCTAGAATAATGCTTGAACCAGGCGACATAGTTCTAACAGAGAACCCATCATATGTAAACACATTGCTATGCTGGAGACACTACGGAGTTCGAATAGTAGGTACACCGATGGATGATGAAGGTTTAAGAACAGATCTATTAGAGGAGAACATTAAGAAACTTAAGAATGAGGGAAGACTAATCAAGCTAGTTTACACCATTCCGACGGGCCAGAATCCTTCAGGAATAACAATGAGTATGGATAGGAGAAAACACCTACTAGAAATAGCATCGAAATATGACTTACTAGTCGTAGAAGATACAGCGTACAACCACCTAGTGTATGAGAAAGCAGAGATAAAACCACTAAGATCCATGGACAAGGAAGGAAGAGTAATCTACGTAGGATCATTCAGCAAAGTCCTAGGAACAGGACTAAGAATAGGATGGCTAGAAGCACCAGAACCAATAATACAGAAAATAAGATATAGTAAACAACCAATGGACATGTGCGCTCCTGTTCCTTCTCAGTATATTGTTCTTGAGGTTCTTAGGCGTGGGCTTTTCGGTAAGGTTAAGGCTAAGGCTATTGAGTCATATAGGGTTAAGAGGGATCTTATGTTGAGTGCTCTTGATAAGTATTTGCCGGAGCTTAAGCACACTAGACCTGTTGCTGGCATGTTTATTCTACTATGGCTTCCTGAAAAGCTTGATTCATTTAAGTTCGCTGATATGCTGCTTGACAAGTACGATGTTGCAGTAATTCCTGCAGCACCATTCTTTGTTGACGGTAGTGGACGTAATGTTATAAGGCTAAACTTCTCAATGGCCAAGCCTGAGTTAATTGAGGAAGGTGTTAGGAGAATAGCGTCTCTTGTAGAGGAGCTTAGCAGTAAATAACATTATTATTTTTACTTTAGCTAAACTGATATTGAAATAAGCCTTGTTAAAACATTTTAAGTAGGTAATGTCCGAAACGTTTTAAGTTATTGACGATGTTATTTAGTTAAGTAAGGGTAGGGTGCAGTTAATGGTACTCTTTGACAGGTATGGTAGACCATTACTGCATTTGAGAATTTCAGTAACTAATAGGTGCAACTATGCATGCATATACTGCCATAGGGAAGGTAGCTGGAACGATTTTAAGTTAAATATTCGTAGAGAACTTACACCAGAAGAACTACATGTTATCGCTATGGCATCTACGGAATTAGGCATCAGGAAGTTTAAGCTTACGGGAGGAGAACCACTCATTAGAGAGGATATTGTTGAGGTTGTTTCAGCAATAAACGAGGTTAAGCCTTTAGACCTCGCTATGACCACAAACGGCTACTACCTTAAAGAGCTTGCCTATAAGCTTAAAGATGCAGGGTTAAGGAGAATTAACATTAGTTTACCTAGTCTTAGGAGAAGCGTTTACAGGGAAATAACAGGAGTTGACGGACTAAGTAGGGTATTAGAGGGAATTAAAGCAGCTATCGATGCTGGACTGAGCCCTGTAAAGCTAAACTACCTAGTTCTTAAAGGCTATAATGAGGGAGAATTCTGGGACTTAGTGAATTTTGCTAGAGAAACAGGAACGATTTTACAGGTTATAGAGTTACAGCCTGAGGGATTAGGGTTACAGCTATTTAACACTCTACATTCAGACCTAGCGAATTTAGAGAAAAAGGTCAAAGAGAAAGCAAGTAAGGTTACATATAGAAAACACATGCACAATAGACCCCAATACTATGTTGATGGGGCTATTGTTGAGTTTGTTAGGCCTATCTGTAACCCGGAGTTCTGCATGCACTGTACAAGGCTTAGACTTACAGCTGACGGTAAACTAAAAACTTGCCTCTTCAGAAACGACATTTACATAGATTTAAAGCCAGCATTAAAATCGACTTCTCCTGTAGAGGAGGTTAAAAAATTAATAATTAAAGCAAATGACCTTAGGGAACCCTATTTTAAACCTACAGATTCCCACTTGAAGTTAAAAATGAAACTTAACGAATTAGCGAGGGAATAAACAAATGTTTACCAGAAAAGATGTGAAAATGGTTGATATAACATTTAAAAAGGAAGTTTATAGGGAGGCTGTAGCCTCTGGAAAAATAATTCTTAGGAAAGAAACCTTGAAAAAAATAGTTAAAGGTGAGATAGAGAAGGGGAATGTTTTTAATGTAGCTACAGTAGCTGCAATATTAGCTGCTAAAAGAACTTGGGAACTTATTCCACTATGCCATCCCATACCTATAACTAATGTTAAAGTAGATTTCGCAATGGATGAAAACAGTATTGTAGTGAAGGTTGTAGTGAAAACAACTGCTAAAACAGGTGTAGAAATGGAAGCACTAACCGGAGTTACCACAGCCCTATTAACAATATGGGATATGGTGAAGAAGTATGAAAAAGATGAGAAAGGACAGTATCCATTCACTAGAATAGTTGATGTAAAAGTTGAATCTAAAATTAAAAGGGAATAAATTGGTGTCTCCAAGTAATTTTAAAAGAAAAGCGCTCATAACATTTGGGATTCTCACATTAACAATACTTCTCTATATAGCAATAGTCAAAGCTGATTATAGCGAACTATTTAGAGCGAACATTTTATTCGTGACATTGTCTTTGGCTGCAGTAATTTTTTCACTCGTTATTTCAGCTTTAAGATTCAGTATCCTTATAGGGGTAGGATTAAAGGATTCAATAAATACGTGGTTTGCATCGCAGTTTATATCGAACATATCTCCAACACATAGTGGCGGTGAAATAGTTAGGTTATATGTTGGATATCATGAGATAAAGAGTCTCTCTAAGTCCTTAACTGTTGTCTTATCAGAAATTTTTGGTGACGTGATTGTACCTAATATTGTAGCTTTAATGTTCAGTATTTACAATGTCTTAATTCTTAAAAACCACATATTTATTATCCCAGCTGCTGCTTCAGCATATAATATTGTAGCTTGGTCTCTCATTGTTTTGAAAAAGAAGTTTCTTAGAAAAGCTGTTCTAAAAATTCTTAGCAAACTAAATGTTCATGTTGAGGAAACTCCTCTTCCTAATGGAAAAGATGTTCTTGTAGAAAATCTTTTGCTATCAATATTGTTTTCATTAGTAAAGTTTGTGTTAATGGGTTTCTCGGTTTTCCTGGCCTACATTTCTGTTTCTGAAAGAATTTCTCTCCTGAACTCATTACTCGCATATTCGCTAGCTATGGCTTTAGGAATAGTTCCCTTACCTGCAGGAATAGGTGGTATTGAAGCTGGACTCTCTCTGATAAGGCCAGGTGTGGGGGTTATTATGTGGAGAATTATATCGTACTATATGGCTACTTTGCTCATGTTCCCTTTTGCACTAACGCTTATACATAGGAAAATAGTTATTTAGCATGAACACGGATGAGGCGTATGCGAAATGGGGCTTTATGAAGAAATAATTACTAAACCTAACTATTCCCTTGTAAGATCAAAAATCGAAGATTTCATAAAAAAGTACTTTGAAAAATCCAGAGCTAAGGGTGTGGTTATAGGTTTAAGTGGAGGAGTTGATTCCTCTACTGTAGCAACATTGCTTGTTAGAGCTTTAGGTAAAGAGAGAGTTTTAGGATTAATTATGCCTCACAAGGAAACTTCTACCAGAGATATTAGTGATGCTTTAGAAATGGCTAAATTATTAGACATAGAGTACAAAGTAGTTTACGTTGATAAGCCTGTTAAAGCAGTAGTTAAGATTTCACCTTGGTTAGCTAATAAAACGGATAAGGTTGTTCGTGGAAACATTATAGCAAGAATGAGAATGATCATTTTATATCATCACGCAAATGCGCTTAACTACTTGGTTAGCGGAACAGGGGATAAAAGTGAGTATTTACTCGGATACTTTACAAAGTATGGTGATGGTGCTGCCGACTTTTTCCCAATACTTGACCTTTACAAGTCACAAGTACGTGAATTAGCTAAAAGACTTGGTGTCCCAGAAAGCATATATTCAAAACCTTCGTCTCCGGGTCTTTGGAAGAACCATTTAGCTAGGGATGAACTAGGTTTTGAATACGATGTAATAGATCAAGTGCTTTACGGTTATTTTGAAAAGAAAATGAATGTTGAGCTTTTAGCTAAAGAAGTAGGAATAAGCGTTAGTGATGTTAAAAATATTTTGCTTAGAGTAGAACGTTCCAAGCATAAAAGAGAGCTACCACCGTATCCTAAGCTCTTCTAGTTTTTGAAGCCAAATGTTTCCCTTAACTTCCTATATTCCTCAACTATTTTGACGCCGCTACTTGTACCTAATCTTGAAGCCCCAGCAATGAGTAATGCTATGGCGTCTTCAGCGTGTCTTATTCCGCCAGCTGCTTTAACCCCTATCTCCCCATTAACGGCATTAAACATTAATGTAACATCGTGAACTGTTACTCCTCTCGGGCCAAAGCCTGTACATGATTTAACATAGTTTGCTCCAGTCTGCTTAACCATCTTAGATGCTTCGATTATTTCTTGGTCTGTTAAATACCCTGTTTCTATTATTACTTTAACCTTAATGTCCCCCATGGACTTAGCTAGATTAACTATTTCCTCAATTTCCTTCAGAACATAGCCTTTATTGCCGCTTTTAAACTCCATAATGTTCATTACCATGTCTATTTCGGAAGCACCATTGCTTATCGCTTCTTCTGTTTCTTTAAGCTTAGTTTTTAATGTTTGAAAGCCCAAGGGAAAACCTATAACAGTACCTACTCTACAGTCGCTATATTCGCTTACTGCCCTCTTAACATATGTTGGAGGAATCATTGCAAGTGCAAATTTGTACTCTAACGTTTCTCTACATACTCTTAATACATCTTTAAGGGTTGAATTGGGTTTCAAAATCGTATGGTCTATTGTTTTAGCTAGCTCTTCAATACTAACTTTCCTTATAAAATCCATAAACGTTAGCCCTCTAAACTGCATGAAAACACCTCAACACATGTATTTCTGATTTAAGTGGAAAATAATTAATCCTACTCAAAAAAGAGTAGCTACTCTTAAATTGAAGAGAATATTTAGGGTAAGGAGAGGCTATGTAAATGAAGACTAAAACCATAGCCTATGCTGCTCTACTAGCTGCCATAGCCATAGTTATCACAGTATCGGGACTAAGTACGCTTGTAAGAATGCCGCCACCATTTTCATACTTGGTCTTTGATTTTGCTGAAATTCCCGTGCTCATAGCTTATATGACTTATGGGTTAAGAATGGGTGTTTTTGTAGAAACAATACATTTCCTATTTTTAATGTTGAGAGGTGAATTTATCCCTATAGGTCCTCTTATGAAGTATGTTGCAGTCATTTCGACAGTATTTGGTCTTCACTTAAGTGTTAAGCTTAAATTAAACGAATATACCCGCGTAGTTTTTGCTTCAATATTTAGAGCTTTAATTATGTGCTTCTTTAATGTAATCGTTATGCTAACATTTTTTAGAGATTTCCTGAACAAAATAGGTTCCTCATTGATTATAGGTTTAAGTATAACGTTAGCGGTCACATTCATCTATAATGTTATTCATGTCCTATTCTTCGACTATCCACTGGCAAAAATAATTCTAATGAGAATTAGAAAATATAGGAGCTAATCTATCCATCCGCTCTGTATTTTTTCAACAATGTATTTGTCAGCTAAGAATCTAATGCTCTTACTAGCTAACGCTTCTATTTCTAACTTCACTTTCTTATGTAGGAATGTAAGTATTTCCTTCTTCCACTTCTTTGTTTGGAACCATTTGTAGTTTAGTAATTCTTTTGCTCTCTTAATGTCCTGTGGTGTTGCCTTAATTATGTAGTTCTTTCTCTCCTTAACTCCTAGATATGGTGGTCTTACGAGTTTTCCTGAGTCATCATATTCGCCGAAGATGTCGCTCATGCTTACTCCAAGGAATCTAGCTTTCGGAGTTGCCAACTTTTCGCTTTCATAGGATAACGTTATTGAGCCTATCTTGAATACTGAGTAAATATACCATCCGTAGGGGTCAGCATCCGTTAGTATGTAAACTGGTAATCTGAATTCTTCATTTAACCTTCTAACAAACCTTCTCGTAGCTCTATCTGGTTGGCCAGCGCTCGTAATGAGTAGTGCTCTATATTTCTCCCAGAACCTGTATCTATGGAGTTGCTGGAAGACAGCATCTTTCTCAACAACAAGGACGAAGTCTGCGTCAACGTCAAGTATTTCTATTAGGTCAGGTGTTGGTTCTAAAGCGTATGCTCCATGGCCCATTTTCGAAGCATCAATTATGTCGCCTCCGGATCTTAGCCTTATTTTACCGACAAGTTTTCCTTTCTCCTTACTTAGGATTAGCATGTCCTCTCTTAGAAGTCCTGTTAAAACCTCAATGTCTCTTATTACGGCATCAGATTCTTTCTGTTCATCCCATGTGTTTTCTTCTCTTCTCCTACCTGATAGGTCACGGTATATTATGCTGTGCTTTCCCCTATAATACAGGTCTCTTATTGTTGGATACTCGTTGTTTATTAGTGATTCGTAAATTATCTTTGCCATAAGCAATGTTTGCATAAACTTTTTCGCTTCATTTACGTCAAGGAATCTTCTTCTCTGGAGCTCAGAGCCAAGGAGTAGGAGTTTTCTTTTAGCATCATATATTGTATTGCTGAGAGTTCTCTTCGGGAAAACTAATGTGGGGTTTTTACCTTCCTTTATTTGCTCTATTAATTTCGAGAATATCTCATGTATTTTCTCAGCCGCCATAAGTCTTTGCTTATAATCAACAGAATAAAATTGAGCCTCAGTCATAGGCTAATCACCTCATTCAATTCTTATATCAAAATCTTCTAAATTGAAATCTAATTTAATGTCTGCTCTTTCAAGCTTCGCTATTACGAGGTTTAGAAGCATCTTCTTTATATCGTCAGTACTCAAGTAGTTACCGTCACCGTTGGCTATAGATACCGGTGGTTTACTAAGTAAGGCTAGGCTTTCAGCTACTTCGGGTATGTACTTTAGGAAAGTGAGCACTTTTCTTTTAGCTTCTTCCTCCCTCTTCTTTCTTGAAAGATACAGTCTTAGCTTTCTTGCGGCTTCCCTAATAGCATTCTTTATTTCTCTTTCGATTTCAGGTACGTCAGCGATGCTTTCCTTACCTACTCCCTTGTATGGCACTTTGGTGCTACAAATATGGACCAGAACTACGAGGGGTGCTGGAAAATCTACGTTATATGATTTCCAGTCTATTTCGCTTGACACTATCTTCCATGAAACGTCTGCTTTTTCATCGTATAGAAGCGGGATCTTGTTCGCAAACCTGTATAGTTGTGGTTCATCTTTAGGCTTAATTTTGCCTCCATAGGCTATACCTACTTCAACAATGAATGGATGTCCTGAGTAAGCTGATGGTTTACGTGTAACAGCAGTTACAAACTCTGGTTCCAATACACTCCTTAAACCTGCCTCTATTATTTCCTCACCTAACGGTGATAATGCATCAGCTCTCGGAGGCTTAAATCCTTTATAGTTCTTCAGCTTTATCATTAAGGTTTTTATTCCTTCATTAGTGAGAAGCTTAGGTGACATGTTGGGGTTAAAGCCTGCTTCTCTAAGAAACTTCTCTGCTGAAATTTCACCTACACCTTGGAATGCCTCTACTAGGAATTCTTTTAGTGTATTGGCTTCTATTGACGCTATAAGCATCTTCAACATTTCCATATCTACGCCGTGAGGATGAGGTTTAACCTCTTTAGGAGGTATTGGCATCTTAGTTATTGTTCTAGTATATGTTATTACTCTATCTCCTTCAGGGGGCACGAAAGTTATGTTAGCATATGGTGCTGCGATAGCTGTTCTTTTAATGTATTCGAAAACCTTGTTTTTAGCTCTAGCCCAATCCCCTTCGATAACTACGGAAACTGTGGTTCCATGAGATTTCCTTTTTAGCCTTCTAATTCTTTGGTCAACTATTATTGGTTCATTTTTCTTAATGTCTACGAGTATTTTGAAATAGTACTTATACCTGCTGCCGAGAGGCGATGTCTCTATTTCTACGGGTTTGCCTGTTGTTAATTGCCCATAAAGTATTGCCATTTTAGCTCCTAAGCCAAACATTCCCCTAGTTTGTCTTAGCCTATATTTTGAGCCAAAAAGAACTCTACCGAAAGCATAAGGTACGTATTGGGGCGGAATACCTATGCCGTTATCTGAGACTGTAACTCTATAATGTGATTTTTCAGGATCTTCCTCTTTAATTCTAATATATATTGATGGTAGGATTTCGTGAGAATCGCAAGCATCTAGAGCATTCTCTACAAGTTCTCTAACAGTTTGGTAGAGTGCTCTACTTGGGTTGGAGAAGCCAGCTATTTCTCTATTTCTGTAAAAGAACTCAGCTGCACTTAAGCTTCTGAAGACCTCTTTTCTTCTCGGCATTTTACCACCGCTAGCCCACTTTGATCATTTTCCATACTGATATTGTTCTTGTTGGCCTTTTACTTATATTAGTTAGGGGTTTTAAACTTTAGCGTATTGGAGACTACTGCTCAAATACTATCTCATTTTATCGATGAAATATCTCATTCCTGCATAAATGAGTGGGAGCAGAAGAGTAGCATCTCCATACACTAGTGTTTTCTTTGCACGCGGCTTTATCTTACCCCAGGAGATTGCTTCTCTAGGTCTAGCCCCACTTAAGCTACCATCGTACTCTAATGCTGTAGTTATGTATACCGCGTAATCTAATCCTTCCTTAAACTGATTCCACCATATAGTATGATGCTTACTTATTCCTCCACCTATGATTAAAGCGCCTGTTCTCTTAGCTTCAAATACTATGTCAGCAATTTTCTTCATATCCTTGAAGAGATTTATTCTGAATTCTCTAGTTTGTGAGAACATAAAGAGATCTGTACCGAAAGCCCCATCTACTATTCCGGGAACTATCACTGGAACCCTTCTCTCATAAGCTGCTTTAAGAATGGAATGTTTGTCATTTATTTTCCTTCCGAACTCCCAAAGTAGTTCGTAAACAGCCCACTCATTCTTTTTAGGTACAATTTCTTCTAAGACTTTGTAAACCACTTTCTCGATTAACGGTCCATAATTATCTATAGGTATGAAAACATTGCCTAATCTATGTATCCCCTTCTTAGCCAGCATGTTATCATCGCTTTCAAAGAAGCCTTTATAGTATTTACCTCCAAACGCCCTAGCAATATCGTGATCTATTGCCCCACATGTCGTTATGATAACGTCGAAGTATCCTTCTCTAATCAGCTGCGCTAGAAGACCTCTTATACCGGTTGCTACAATGTTTGCCGTAAATGAGAGAAAATTGGTTGAATCTCTATCTAACACCATTTCAGCAAGGATTTTCGACGCTTCTATAAGATATGCTGGTGTGAAACCATGTATTTTGTCGTATACTTCTATAAGGTCGTAGATTTTGGCTTTAGGGTTTATTTCAACATCAATTACTTCCTTAAATTCCATTCCACCTTAACCCTCCACATGTATAATGAGGTGCTCTCTATAAACAATAATAGTAATACTTTTATTCGCTAATTTAACCTATGCTTAACGAAGGTGTATAGTGTAATGGCTAGGTTAAGGTTTCAATGCAGAGATTGTGCTAAAAAGGGTAAGGGAGGGTTCTTCACAGTTAGGGGTAAGAATGTTAGTGCTGAAAATATTAAGTGTCCCTATTGTGGTTCATCTAACGTTAAACTTCTAGGTTGAAATCATGGAAACCATAGGGGCAATCAAGGAGAAAATAGTTTGGGCTTCAAAAGTTCTCTTCGAAAGAGGGTTAATAGAGGTTTATGATGGTAATGTAAGTTACAGATTTAGCGAAGACTACTATATTATTACGCCAAGTCATGTAGCAAAGAATGCTCTAACGATAGACGACCTAGTTGTAGTGTACTTCAATGATAGGTGGATTAATGTTAAAGGACTACGTCCCTCGGTTGAATATAGAATGCATAAGCTCATATATCAGAAGTTTAGGGATGTGAAGGCAATAGTACATGCACACAATCCCTATGTTGTCGCTTTAACCGAAATCATACCTAACATTGATGAAGCACTTCTCGAAGCAACAGGTGAAACACAATACTACATTCCAGACGGCATTTCCGTAGTACCAAGACTCCCTCCCGGAAGCCTCGAACTAGCTGAGGTAGTTGCTGAAAGCCTCAAAGGACCTAATTCATTAGCTATACTTAGAGGTCATGGGGTTGTGGGTGTAGGTGAAACAATAGAAGATGCTTTACATAGGGTACTTATTGCCGAAAGAAATGCTAAAATAGTTTACATCGAAAGCTTATTTAAAATGACATTGAGATAGGATTATGCGGAAATGAATGTTAAACTCGTCGTTTTCGATATGGATGGAGTACTTGTTAAATCTAGAAGTAGTTGGGAGAAGCTTCATAAACACTTTGGCGTATGTGCGAGAGAAAACTTCATCAAATATTTGAGTGGTGAAATAACATATCAAGAATTTATGCTGCTAGATACACTACTATGGTTCCAAACTAAAGAAAAAATCCATAGGAAAGAAATAGAGCAAGTATTACTTGATGAAGAATTTGTTGAGGGAGCCTATGAAACAATAAAGTATATTAGGGAACATAATATTCAGACAATGATCCTAACATCAGGCATAGATATTTTAGCACATTATGTTTCAGAAAAATTAGGTATAGATTATGTACTTGCGAATTCATTGGTTTTCGACTATGAAGGCTATTTGGTTCCGGGCGGTATTGCTAATGTTCCTCTTCTCGATAAGGATAAAGTTCTTAGGGCATGGGCTTTAAGAAAGAACATAGACTTACATGAAATAATTTATGTCGGGGATAGTGTTTATGACATCTTTGTTTTCCTATCTGGAGTACGCTCAATAGCTTTTACATGTAATCCCAATATAGCTAAATGGGCTAACACTTACTTCTGTACTAAAAGATTAGATGATGTTGGCGAATACATCGTTAAACTAGCCTTTAACAACACCTAAGGGTCTTAGCCTCAGCAATATTCTTGAAAGACCAGCCTTAGCCACAACTCTAACTACAGCATCTGATGGCTTATATGCTCCAGGTGCTTCCTCAGCTACAACTCTCTTTGATGCTGCCCTAAGCTCTATACCCATACTCTTAAGGGTTTGTATTATTTCTGTTGCCCTATATCTTCTAGTAGCTTCTGCTCTTGAAAGGACACGACCACTACCATGGCATGTAGAGTACCATGCTACATTACCTGTCTTTACTCCAAGGAGAACATAGCTTGCAGTACCCATAGAGCCAGGTATTAGAACTACTTGGCCGAGGTCTCTATGGTCCCCGGGTATGTCGGGATGTCCTGGCGGGAACGCTCTTGTGGCACCTTTTCTATGAACTACGAGTTTCTTTCTCTTACCATCGACTTCATGTTCTTCTACTTTAGCTATATTGTGTGCTACATCATAGATTAACTCCAACCCTAACTTATCTGGGTCCTCATGGAACACTTGCTTAAATGACTCTCTAACCCAGTAAGCTATTAGCGTCCTATTCGTGAATGCGTAGTTTACAGCAGCACTCATAGCTCCAAAGTAGTCCTGTGCTTCTCTAGAATTCCACGGTACTGAAACCAGCTCTCTATCTGGAACGTATATTCCATATTTTCTCATAGTTCTTTCCATAATGTGAATATAGTCTGACGCTACCTGATGCCCAAGACCTCTTGATCCGCTATGTATCATTACAACCACTTGTCCTACACTATGAATACCTAGTCTTTCAGCTGCTTTTCTATCGTATATTTCCTCAACCATCTGTATTTCTAAGAAGTGGTTTCCGCTACCTAAGCTTCCAAGCTCTGGAGCACCCCTACGCTTAGCCCTTTGGGAGACTTTATCGGGATCAGCTGTCTCCATTCTCCCTTTCTCTTCAATATGCTCCTTGTCCTCAGGCCAAGCATATCCTCTATCTATAGCCCAATCTACTCCCTCAAGAAGCACTCTGTCAAGTTCCGAGATCGTGAGCCTTATTCTTCCGCCTCTACCTACTCCCGCAGGTACGTTTCTAGCTAATGTGTCTATGAGTTCTCTCATTCTCCTTCTGACTTCGTCTACCATTAGATTTGTTCTTAGAAGTCTAACACCACAGTTAATATCGTAACCCACACCTCCAGGACTAATCACTCCCCCTTCATCGGGGTCGAAGGCCGCAACTCCTCCTATGGGGAAACCGTATCCTTGATGCCCATCAGGCATTACGAAACTTGACTTAACAATTCCAGGTAAGCATGCTACATTAGCTGCTTGCTGAAGTGTTCTATCCTGTTGCATCTTTTTAAGTAAGGTTTCATCAGCGAAAACTATTGAGGGAACTCTCATACATCTAACAGTGCCTTTAGGTATCTCGTAGACTACATCGCCTATCTTACGTAGTGGTATAGGCATTCGGAAGAATCACCTCCAAATTAGACTCTTACACTATCTATGTTATACCTGTTTAAAATTCTTCCCAATTACCACTTTAATGTTTATTAAGATCCCGCAAGATAGTAGTAAAATGGAGCGTTATTAGGTGTTGAAAATGTATTTTACATTGCTTCTGCAGCCTTGTGGTAACGTGTTTTTCGATATGATTTCAAGGCTTCAGGAGGATTTGGAATCAAACGTTAACGTCAAGGTAATGGTTTCTACTGAAACTATTACCCCGCCAATGCTCTACTATAACTGGTCTAGAAGACAGTATTTAGCAAGTGAAGTGCTTAGTTGGCTTTATAGTAGACTTGGAAATTTAAACTATGATAGGATCTTAGGCGTATGTAATATCGACGCTTATGTTCCCCCGCTTAACTTCGTTTTTGGATTAGCTGACCCTGTTAAAGGTGTGGCTTTAGTTTTTCTACCTAGACTTAAACCCGAATTTTATGGTGAAAAAAAGGATTTCGAAAAATTCTATAGAAGACTGTTTAAGGAGGTACTTCACGAATTAGGACATACTTTCGGTTTAGAACATTGCACAAATAGAAAATGCGTTATGAGTTTTAGTAATTCAAT
>JAGGUY010000030.1 GCA_021158265.1 Thermoprotei archaeon | reverse complement strand
CGCCTGCTGAAAGAATTCTAAGCTTACTTCTCAACTTTAGTTTCTCAAAATCCTTTTCCTCAAGTTCAACAAATGGTGCAAGAATTATAGTTATTAGCGCTAAACCGGCACTTTTAACCCTAGATCCTTCAATTAGGCTAACTATAGCATGCATTCCCTCATGAACAAGTGCTGCTAAGGCTATTACAGCCAATATCATTGGAAGATTAGCTAACGAAATCGTTACCCCCGGAATTAACGGTACAACAGGCGTTATGACACCCTTAGTTGGGGCTTGAGCAGTTCCTACAGCCCTAACTATTCCGAATATGTTTTCAAAAAGAATCTTTAACCCTATGAATAAGCTACCAATCATTATGAGAATTAGAGCGTCAAGCACATAACCGTGTTTCCTAATTCTTTTAAATGATGTCTCAGAGGGAACTATTTCTTTCCTAAAAATCCTCCATACAATAGTTATTCCTGAAACCTCTACTCCAGCCCTTCTAAACTTATCCCTGTAAGTACTATAGAGCAGATTTGCGATTATTATGAAAACAGTGTACCCCAATAATATGTTAACTATTTCACTGGACATTACACTCTAGCCTTCAGTTAAGAAAGCGTGTAGAGATAAATAATAGTTACTCATTATCTTCGTAAGAGAAACTGTGAGGTAGCAATGGTTAGGGAAAAAGTAGTTAGAATAGGAGATGCTATCGAAGTAGTTTATGAGCCTAAGAGATGGAGAATTCTAGCTGAGAAAAGAAGAGAAGCCCTAAAAATTATGGGGGCACTTTCGAAATACGGCTTAAACTCAATAGTTCATGGGAGCATAGCTAGAGGCGACGTTAAGGAAACAAGCGACATAGATGTTGTAGTACCCTATGTTATACCATCCTACCGAGTAGAACTTGCCCTAGAGGCAATAGGGTACAAGCCTTTCAAGAGAATTATTGTTCAAGCAACACCCCAGCATGCTTTAAAAGCATACATCATACTTGACGAATTCGAAACTAGGGTCGTATCTTTCCCGTTAATTAGGCTTTCGAGAAGAGAATACGAGTTCTATAGATTCGGAGGAATGCTTGAGTTTGAAGATTTAAAAAGGAACATTATGAAGAGAGTGCCGGGAGTAGATAAGAGGTTAATGCTAATTAAACCTACGGAGAGAGGACATGTAGAGGAACCAATAATAGGTAAGGAAGCAGAAGTCGCAAGTCTCCTGGGTATCTCGGTAGACGTTGTTGAAGAGAGAGTAAGGGTTCTTACTAGGAGAGATAGGCTGGGGAGAACCGGAGTTTTCGTAAAGTATGAGTTAAAACCCGATGAAACGTTTGAGGAAGCTCTAGATTCTTTACTAAAAAGTAATCCTCATGTTAGGAGGATTTTTTATGAAAGAATGTAGAGAAATTAGAGAGGGACTTTTTGGATCAAAATATGTAGAAGACTTACCGTTAGGATGTAAGCTGTGTTATCAAGGCGCTAAAGCAGTTATTTTCATAACAGGAATATGCTACGAAAAATGCTACTACTGCCCCATAAGTTCTGAGAGGAAAGATAAAGATGTAATTTACATTAACGAAGTTAGAGCGTCATCACCTAAGGATATTTTAGAAGAAATATATGAGATGAAGGCTTTAGGAGCAAGCATTACTGGAGGAGAACCCCTACTATTCCCCCGCAGAGTTATTGAAACAATAGATTTACTCAAAAGTGTTTTTGGAGAAAAATTCCACATACACCTTTACACGATAGGTAAGCATGTATCCAAAGACATTATAACGAAACTTTACAACGTAGGACTTGACGAAATAAGATTCCACGTTAGAGACCTTAGAGTTTTCAAGAACATAGAGTTAGCGTTGAAGTACACGGATATTGATGTGGGAATTGAGGTACCTTTAATACCTGGCTTCAAAGACTTCTACATTAAGCTTCTAAAGGGGGCTGAAAGGTTAGGGGTTAAATTCGTCAATTTTAATGAAATGGAGTTTACCGAAAGCAATGCTGAAGAGCTTAGAATGAGAGGTTTTAAGCTTAAAAAGGGTTCTTACGTTGCTGTTGAAGGTAGCGAAAAGGAGGCATTAGAGTTGCTTAAGTGGGCTTCATGCAATATAAATAATGTTTTAGTTCATTACTGCAGCATAGCCTATAAGGATCTTGTACAAACGAAAAGGAGGCTTCTAAGGAAGGCTAGGGAAATCGC
Organism: Thermoprotei archaeon; assembly: GCA_021158265.1. Lineage (GTDB taxonomy): Archaea > Thermoproteota > Thermoprotei_A > EX4484-217-1 > EX4484-217-1 > DRYM01. The sequence continues at coordinate 17,164 of JAGGUY010000030.1, read as the reverse complement.
TAAGCCATTTGACGAAATAACGGATGAAGGACTAGTAAGGAGGGTTCAAATAGTGATTCCCAAAGAAAACTATGACCTTACCATACATGATAGAATACGTGCTTTGGAAAGAAAATTCCCCATGGACATTATTGTAAAGCAAGACAAAATTGTACTAAATGTTTCTCCAAAACATGCAAGGCAAATACTTGCTGAAATAGGTAAAGCGAATATTAAGAATTACGAAGCCTTCATTATTGAAAAGTATCCGGTAAGAAAAGACATCGTTAAGAACATTATTCCTCTCTCCTTCTAATGGGAAATCTTAGGAGCGCAGCGATACCGCCTAATTGTTTAAGCTGAATCCCCGCATCATGATGTAAGCTGTACATTCTTATTTTCCCGCGGAATCTTTCCAGAGACTCCATTATTTCCTCGAACTTTTCAATTTCATTAGCAACCATGTTTTTTAGTGTTTCATCTAGAACAAGCAAGTATTCTATTGCCCCTACTTTAGCTGCTTCATAAACTTCTTCTAAACCTAAAGCGACAGTGTTTTCATTTAGTGAAAGTCTCTTCATAAGCTCTGAAAAGAGCTTCTCCTTTTCTGCAATACCTAGGTTTTTAACTATGTCCTCAATAGCTTTCGACTTTACAACCTCACTTACTCCCTTAACTCCTCCTGTAGAACAGTGAGTCGTAATAATGTTTATTTTAGCATTTACTTTCCTCATGTACTCTTTAATAGCTTCGGCTAATTGTTCCTTAAGAAAACCTGGGCTAGCGATGATTAGGGTTTCTATGTTTTCTCTTGAGACAGTATTAACAATTTTTTCTGCAAGCTCCTTGAGTCTCTCAATGAATTTTGTTTCTCTCAAACTATCGCGTTTACCGGGGAATCTTGTTGCTTCAGTAAAGAGTATTTTTACACCGTAATCCCTTAATTCCCCTAAGGCTACTTCGTCGTAGTCTAAAGCTGCAATGCCCACTCTTTCCCTAAGCTTTCGTGCCGAAAGAAGCTTTTCCACGAGAAACTTAGGAACACCTTTCTCCTTAACTATCGTTACTTCAGAACCTATGCTTACTGAAAGGGTATGGTAATGTCCTTTTAAGCCAAATTCCTCAGGTCCTTCAACAATTATTCCGCGGATTCTTAATCTATTAGTGAATGGCTCATACTCCGTTGCTTCAACCTTTACCCCAAGGTACATAGGTATTCTCTTACTCCCCTTACCACTTCGTGCTGTGCCTTTAGGTTTTACTTCTCTTGTTGTAAGTGAGAAAACAATGTCTCCCTGGGAAACTATGGTGTTAAGTAACCATAGATCCTCATCATCTTCTATTTTAACTTTTAGCATTCCCTTTCTAGGGTCTACTGAAATCACGTACACGCCTAGTTACACCACGTACTCAAAGCTATGTGTTGCTAACTGCTTAATAAAGCGTAGCTAGAAAAGAAATTGTGGATGCGGGACTGCTGAGGCCATGGCTAAGATAAGGGAGATTAGAGAGGAAGATCTAAATGAAGTTTACGAAATAGAGAGGCTCTCATTTAGGGAACCTTATCCTAAAACCCTTCTCCTCATATACTCCAAAATATGTAGGGAAACATTTCTTGTGGTTGAGAATTGTTCTGGAAAGATTAAAGGCTACATTATAGGGTTGATTAAGTGGAATATTCTAGGACATATAATATCTTTAGCGATTCATCCTGAACATAGGAGGAAAGGCTATGCCAAAATGCTTATAAGAGAGCTACTTCGAAGGTTCAAGGTTAATGGTGTAAAGGTTGTAAGATTGGAAGTTAGGGTTTCCAATAAACCAGCAATAAATCTTTATTCTAAAATGGGTTTCAAGATCGCATACACTTTAAAGAACTTCTATCTCGACGGAGAAGACGCATATGTGATGTATAAGGTTCTAGACTAAACTTGTCCAGTTGGAGTTAAGTACGTTTATGTGTAAAGACTAGTATGTGGGAGTAGAGGGTGAGTTAGATTTTGGTTAAAATTAGGTTCTGGTTCCTCGACATAACATATCAGGTTGTTGGTAGGGAACCTCAAATCCTAATTTGGGGGATAACAGAGGATAATAAGAGGGTTCTTCTGATAGATAGGAGCTTTAGACCATACTTCTACGTTCTACCTAGAGAAGGAGTGGATATTTCTAGGCTTAAATCTAAAATCAAGGCTTTATCAGTAGCTAGATCACCTATAACTTCTGTTGAAGAAGTATCTAAGAAGTACTTTGGGAAACCAGTTAAAGTTCTTAAAGTAGTTACTGTAATCCCTGACCAAGTACCTAAGTATAGGGAGGAAATAAAGAAGTTCCCCGAGGTTAAGGAGGTTTTAGAAGCAGACATAAGGTTCTCTATGAGGTACCTCATAGATTACCAACTTAAACCTTCATCATGGCATGAAGCCGAAGTTGTAGAGTATGGTAAGAAAACGAACATTAGAGTTGATGAAGTATACTATGTAAAACCCCCGATAAAACCTATTAACATAATTAAAGAGCCTCCATTAAGAAAAATGGCTTTCGATATAGAATGTTACAATCCTAGAGGTTCACCTAGTCCCGAAAGAGACCCTGTAATAATAGTGTCCACATATTCGAGTAGTGAAGGCTTAAAACAGTTCGTAGCTAAGAACCATGACGACAAAGGTGTTCTTGAATCATTTGTTAAATACGTTCAAGAACAAGATCCAGACATAATAATGGGATATAACAGTAACAGGTTTGATTGGCCATACCTTATAGAGAGGGGTAAGAGATTAGGCGTTAGAATTAACGTTGGAAGAACGGGTGCTGAACCTAACCCAAGCGTTTACGGTCATATATCCGTTATGGGTAGGGCTAATGTTGATCTCTACGATTTTGCTGAAGAAGTTCATGAGGTTAAGGTTAAGACCCTTGAGAACATAGCTGACTACCTAGGTGTTATGCCTAAGGACAAGAGGGTACTTATTGAATGGTATGAAATGCCCAAATACTGGGACAATCCTTCGAAAAGACCTTTATTCCTAAAGTATGGAGCTGACGACGTTATCTCAACATACGGCTTAGGTGAAAAGTTCTTACCCTTCGCAATACAGCTATCAAGCATAACAGGGCTCCCCCTAGATCAAGTAGGAGCCGCATCGGTAGGATACCGTGTTGAATGGTATCTCATGAGAGAAGCTTACTTAGCCAACGAACTTGTCCCGAACAGAGTTGAAAGACCCTATGAGTCATATAGGGGAGCAATAGTTCTAGCACCTAAAAAGGGAGTTCATGAAAACATTGCCGTTCTAGACTTCTCATCAATGTACCCCAACATAATGATTAAATACAATATTTCTCCGGACACCTACATTCCACCTGATGAAGAAGAACCTCTGGAAGGCGTTTGGGTGGCTCCAGAAATAGGCCATAGATTTAGAAAGGAACCTCCAGGATTCTTCAAAAGAGTTTTAGAAACTCTACTTAAGCTTAGGAAACAAGTTAGGGAGGAAATGAAAAAGTATAGTCCAGAATCACCAGAATACAGAATTCTTGATGAAAGACAGAAAGCTCTGAAAGTATTGGCAAACGCAATGTATGGTTATCAGGGATGGGTTGGAGCTAGATGGTACTGTAAGCCTGCTGCTGAAGCAACAACTGCTTGGGGTAGGCAAACAATAAAGAAGGCTATGGAGTTTGCTAGAAAACTAGGACTAGAGATAATATATGGCGATACCGATAGCCTCTTCGTTAAGTACGATAAGGAGAAAGTTGAAAAACTCATCAAAATGGTTCAAGAGAAGCTTGGTTTCGAAATAAAAATAGATAAAATCTATGTTAGAGTGTTCTTCACGGAAGCTAAGAAGAGATATGCTGGACTTCTTCCTGATGGAAGAATAGATATTGTAGGGTTTGAAGCTGTAAGAGGAGACTGGGCTGATATTGCGAAGGAAGTTCAGGAAAAGGTTATGGAAATAATATTGAAGGAGGGTAGCGTCGATAAAGCAGTAGAGTATGTTAGAAGAGTTATAAGGGATCTTAGAGAGGGAAGGATACCTATAAGTAAACTGATAATATGGAAAACGATTTCTAAGAGGCTTGAAGAATACGAAGTAGAAGCACCACATGTTGCTGTAGCTAGGAAAATGATAGAAATGGGCTTGAAAGTCTCCGTAGGTATGAAAATAGGATACGTCATAACTAAAGGTTCAGGAAAACTAGCCGATAGGGCGGTACCGTATTTTACAGCTAAAATTGAAGATATTGACGCAAACTACTACATTGAAAGACAAGTAATACCTGCTGTTGCAAGGGTTCTCGCATATTTCGGCATTACGGAAAAAGAACTTAAAGCAACAACCGTTAAATCTCAAAGAACACTTTTCGACTTCTTCCACTAAGGTGAAATATTCGATGTCAAAAATACCTGATAAGCTTAAAGAGGATGTGTTGAAAGCTAAGGAAAAAGTTGAGAGATATAATGAAATAACTCTAGTTCACCATGATGATGCTGACGGAATATGTTCAGCAGCCTTAGCAATGTTAGGGTTGGGATTAGGTAAGAAAATACGTAGGATATGTTTGGAGAAGCTTTTCCCAGAAGCTATTAGACTAATCCATTCACGCCAAAAAAGCAACGAACTTGTAGTGTATGTTGACTTAGGATCGCCACATGTAAAAGCTATTTCTGAAAATCTAAGAGAAGGCTCCGTATTAGTAATAGATCATCATGATCCAGAAATAGTTGATGATGAGAGAATTGTGCACATAAATCCTGAGCTTTACGGATTAAAGGGTGAAAGCGATGCTTCAGCATCAACAATGGTTTACGTCACCTTTAAGCTTATGGGTAAAAACATTTTAGAGCACGCATTCCTTGCGGTCGTAGGATCAGCAGAAATTCCGGGATCTTTAAGAGGACTTAATGAAATACCCTTAAATGACGCAGAAATTACAGGTAGGGTTCGAAGATATGTTTCGAGGACTAGCGAGAAATACTACGTCGACTTTCACGGATTAAGAAAACCACACTATATAATCTCTTCAATAATCACTACGATTTCAAGCATAGGCTACTACAAGGAGGGCCCAAAATACGCTATTAAAGCGTGTTTAGAGGGTTTCACGAAGGAAATAATGAATTTCTACGAAGAAATGAAGGAACTTAGGAAGGAGCTTTTCGAAAAAGCATTTGGCATAATACGTAGCGAAGGCTTAAGAAAAACTAAGCATACACAATGGTTCAATGTCGGAAAATTATTTTACGATGTAGGGGTTAAAACTATAGGGCTTTTCACTTCGCAGTTGAGGTATAAGAGCATTGTGAATTCGGATAAGTACATTTTAGGATTTATGGAAATGAATCCCGAAATTCCAGGTCTTGGGAGATTACCTAAAGAATTGCTGAAGGTTTCCGGAAGAGTACCTCCGCTTCTTGAGGAGAAAATACGTGCAGGTGAAATGCCGAGCATAGCCGATGTGATGATTGAGGCAACTAAGCATGTGGGAGGATTTGCTGACGGACACATGTTTGCTTCTTCGGGAATCATAGAGAAAAGGTATGTTGAAAAGTTTGTAGAGGAGTTTGATAGAATTGTCGACGAAAAAATGGGGAGAAAAGGGATTTTGAAGTACTTTACTTAATTTCGTCAAATGAGTATATGTGCATGTCAACAGGTCTTTTCATTAGCCCACCTATTCTTGCTCCAATAATTATTTTTGCGTTTTTACTTGCAGCAACATCTACAAGTCTTTGTGTGATTACTCCGTCGAAGACTATTGTGTAAATGTCCTTGTTAATCTTCGAAATCTCATCAACAAGTTTAGCTACAGGAACCTCCTTGATTAGCTTCCAATTCTTATCGTAAATTTTGGCCTGTAGTGTTCCAACAAGCTTCTTTACGTCCTCTAATACGTGTTGAGGGAGAGCTATGTGTACGCGGACTTCCTTTTTGGCTTCAGTTCTTGGCTTCTTCTCTTCATGGGTTCTTCTCTGTACGGGTGTTTTTTCGTGTTCAAGCCTTGTCTTTCTTTCCCTATCTGTAAGATACTGTTCTACTGGAACCGCGTTCTTTAACGCTTTAGCTATTTCCTTACCAGTAAGTTCTTCAACTTCTTTTCCTGGAGGAGCTCTAGCAATATAGTCTATATCTGCGAACCTAAGTAGTTCTTTAAGTATGAGATCTCCGCCTCGGTCTCCGTCTAAGAAGGCTATTGTTGTTTTCTCTTTACTCAACTTTATTACTGTTTCAGGTATTTTTGTTCCAGCTCCTTCTATCGCAATTACATTCCTATAGCCATACTTCAGCATGTTTATTACGTCAGCTCTTCCCTCAACAATTATTATTGTATCTGCTTTGTCAACATCCGGTCCTGCAGGTAATCCTTCGGGACCATACTTTATTATTTCAGCGCTTCTTACATCCTTAACTATTTGGTCCATTATTTCTTTAATATCAACTCCTTTTTCATGTATCATTTTCTGAAGTATTTCCTTAGCCCTATTTATGACCTTCTTTATTTTTTCAACTCTTAAATCAACTATTTCCTCAACCCTTATTTTTGCAGGATATGGACCTACCCTATCCACAGCTTCTAGTAGTGCCGCAAGGAGAGCTGTTTCAACTCTATCTAGATTTGAAGGGACAATGACTTCTCCTATGCTTCTAGAGCCTACCGTTTTCAGTTCAACTTGTATTCTCCCTATTCTCCCTTTATCCTGAAGTTCTCTTAGGTCGTATTCTTCTCCTAGAAGACCTTCTGTTTGCCCGAAGATTGCGCCTATTACATCGGGTTTTTCAACTATTCCATCAACCTCTATTCTTGCCTTAATTAAGTACTTCATTTTTCTATCTCACCTTGTAATACGTGTTTTAAGCATGAAGTTGAGTAATTCATGGGCTTCTTTGTTTATTTCAAAGTATTTTCTCACGGGCTCAAGATATTTTATGAGTGCTTCAGCTACTGCGTTTTTCAAGTCTAGAGGGTGTAGTTTGCCTTCTTTATATAGTTTTTCAAGTTCATCGTAACTGTAAATGTCTAAGGGGCCACCATATTTAGGAGGTCTTTCAATGTGTAGTACGAAGTTTTCTTTCATGAAGAGAATATACTTGGCTATTTCCACTACGGGATTGTTTTCAACAACTTTAGGCGGGCAGTATGCTTTTCTAATCTTACTCCTTATTTCATCTGGGCTGTCATGTATGAATATTGCCGAGTACGGTTTTGATTTACTCATCTTAGCTGAGAGTATACTTGCTTCGCTAGTTTCCATTCTCTGAATTCCCTGAAGCCCTGTGAGTAGTGGTGTATGTATTGCTATCGGCTTTTCTATTTTAAGTTTCTCCGCAACATCTCTAGCTAGCATGTGTGCTTTTCTTTGATCCATACCTCCTAAGGCAATGTTCACCTTAAGATAGAATATGTCGGCAACCTGCATTGGAGGGTAAATGAGTTTTGAAAAGTCTAGTTCAGCTTCATCCTCCCTCCTACCCATTATAGTTAGTGCTCTCTTAACTCTAGCTAAGCTAGCGTTCTTAGCTACCTTAATTACAAGCATCCAGTAATCCTTATCCGATGCTAAGTCTTCGGCATCCACAACCTTTACTTTGTCCGTATCTACGCCTAAGGCTCTGAGTGAGTGTACAACGTATTTAGCGCATTTCCTTATGTTCTCCATTACCCCGCCAAGTTTATCATTTATCATAGCATGCCATGTTGCTTCTAAAAGTATCGTTTCGACATCTGCTTTTATGAAATCCTTAAACTTATTTGCCCAAATAATCCACCCTATGTGGAAAAGCCCGCTAGGCTCAAAACCTAGATATGCTCTAAGCTTCACACCGCTCTCTATTTTCACCTTAAGTTCATCGAGAGTTACTACTTCGCTTACATTCCTAGTAATGAGCCTCAGTTTTCCTTCAACATCCACTTAAACCACCTTCGGCTAGGGGACCGTTTAGCCGCTGTCCCCCGCCGCTAACACTCATCTTCACTGACGGCTTAGTAGCCGCCTCTGATGAGCTCTTTTCGGCGGGAGCGGGGTTGTCGCGGCTAAACGGTCTTTCCCCTATCCCTTCCTAGTTTCGTTCCACATATTTGTTATATTTATTTCGAAAGCAGCTACCGGATATTCTATTCCGAGTTTTTCAAGTAAGTATTCTGGGTTAAGTTCTCCAACTATTCCCCTATGTTTTCCGTTGATGAATACTTTAGCTACTCTTCCCTTAAGGAAGATTTTTGGTGGAGAATTTTCCTCTTCAAGACTAACGCTAAATCCTAACGTTCTAAAGAGAGCATATAATTGTGCCTGAATGTCTTCAAACCCGACTCTATATGAGAGTATTGATGCTGCAATTTTCGTTTCACCAATTACTTCACCACTAACTACTTCAATGGTATCTCCTATTTCGAAAACCTTTATAGGATGGTCAGCATGTTGGTTTTGCTTTAGAAACTGAAGCATGTTTAGTACAAGAGTTTGTCTTATAGTATTGTATAGTGGAGATATTGGATTCAGAATTTCCACTTGCCTATCTAAGCTTGTTCCTAAAAGCTCTGCCACTAAGTTTCTCGAAGATAACGTGAAGGTCAGTATTTCCTGAAATCCTAAACCAGCCATTATCTCCCTTACTTTCCTAATAAACCTTGTTTTAACTAGTTCCCTACCTATAGTGAATGTTTTAGGAAGCTCAGGGTTAAGTTCATTGTACCCGTAAGCTATAGCTACATCTTCAGCTACATCAACCTTATGGAGAATATCCATCCTGTACGGTGGCGCTTTAACTTTGATTACGCCATTTCCAACATTTTCAACATTGTATCTCATTCTCTCAAGAAGCTCTACTATCTCATTATCACTAATGTTTAACCCTACAACAGATCTTATATAGTCTAACTCAACGTTAAGCTCTGTTGTTGAAAGTAGTGGTGTCTTATATGTTTCTCCAACGTCCTCTACAGTGATTCTCCCTATCTCACTTGCTGTTTCAGCTAATGTAGTAACTATGATGTCTAAGGTTTTATTTACTAGGTACCTGTCAGTTCCTGTAACATCTATGAAGAGATTTTTCGTTCCAACTTCGACCTTAGTATCTTCACTATTTAGTATTGTAGGTATTGAAAGTACTTGTCCCTTATCCGTATGAAGTAAGGGATATTCTCCAAAGTCCTCTACGATATGTCTGTATTTTCTTCCTTTCTCCGTTTTCTCAACAATCTCTTTACCGCTCATTTCAACCGTTTCTCCTAATGGAACATATCTTATGCTCTCGGGTTTCTCTGCTCTATAGACTATTTTGTTAGAGTTTAGTTTGTCAAGGTCGTAGAAGCCTATTGCAGCTTTTCTCCTATCCCTACCTAGCGTCATGTGCAGTTTTTCTTGAAATAGGATGAGTTCTTCAAGCGCGTCCTGGTCGACATAGTATCCTTTAACTACAGCTACGGCAATGAACGGCCTTATACGCTTAACATTCTTATGCACTTTAAGCGTAATGTCGGTGTCGTAAACATTGTATTTAGGATATCCCCTTTCTAAGCCAAGTATTCCCTTAAGCTCCCTGGCTAAACCCTCACTTATAAGGAGATCTAGTCTATCAGGTGTTACTTCTACCTCCAACGTTTCCGGATCAACTACTTCAGCTTCAACTTTAGTTCTAGAAAGTGCTTCGATAAGGTCTTGGTCTGATGCTTCGACACCTAGAAGGTTTAGAAGTCTTCTCTTCTTAATTAATGTGACAGGCATTTCCGGTTACCTCATGAAGACCTTTCTGTTTCTTAAGAAGTTTATGTCTTGGGAGTAAAGATCTCTTATATCGTCTATGCCTAAGATAACCATGGCTACTCTATCGATCCCTATGCCCCATGCTGCTGTAGGGTACTTTACTCCAAGCATTTCTAAAACCTCGGGTCTGAACATGCCTGCTCCGAAGCATTCAACCCATCCAACTCTTGGATGGTAAATGTAGCCTTCAACTGAGGGTTCTGTGAAGGGGAAGTATGATGGTTTGAATTTAACAGCTTCAATGCCTAATTGTTTAAAGAACTCCTTCAAAATACCTAGTAGGTTTCTAAAGTGAAGACCTCTATCCATGACTATTCCGTCTAGCTGGTGGAATTCCGGTAAATGCTTAGCATCTATTGTGTCGGGTCTGTAAACCTTACCTATTGTGAACATTTTTACGGGCGGTTCACGGTTTACATAGAGGAATCTTGCTGAAACACTTGTTGTCTGGGTTCTTAGAATAAGTCTTTCAGAAATTCTTCTATCCCAAACATATCCCCAGCCTCTAGAGCCGCTAGTACCTCCGGTTTCGTGAACTATCTTTACTTTTTCTGCAACTTCTGTTTCAACAGGTTTTCTCTCGGGATACTTTAACCTGAAAGTGTCATGTATTTCCCTTGCTGGATGGTCTTGGGGTTGGAAGAGAACATCGAAATTCCAGAGTTCAACCTCAACTATTGGTCCTTCAGCTTCGGTGAAGCCCATTGAAACAAGTATCTCCCTTATTTCGTCAAGGAATTCTATGTAGAAATGTTTTCTACCTGGATATACCTTAGGAGGTTCTGCCTTAACATTATATGGTTTTATTTCCTTCCTAAGCCACTCCCTCCTCTTAATTATATCGTGCGTAATTATAGTGATGTATTCTTTTTCCTCTTCCAGCAGTTTTAAGCCTTCATCAGTTATTTCGATAATGTACTCTTTCTTCTCAAGCTCTTCTACAAGTTTTCTAGAGACAAGTTCTTTTATAGCCCTTCTTTCCTCAGGTTTGAGCGCTTCTAGGTTAATTGTTTTTGCAACATATATTTTCCTTAGAAGTTTTTCTTCATCGAGTTCTGTTGGCGGCTTTTCATGTACAACTACTTTCCCCTTAACTATTTTGCCTAAACCCTTTCTCCTAAGCCATCCAAGCCCTATTCTTACTTCCTCCTGGGAAAGCCCTGTTACACTTGGTACTTCTTTTATCTCTAGTTCTCCGCCGCTTCCCCAAGTTTTATGCGCTATTATTTTTTCTGGAAGTCCCTGTAATGCTCTTATTTCACCCTCCCTAGTTAGTTTAAGATGTTTTCTAGTTTTCTCGTAGATTTTAATGGCATTTTTCTGCTTAAGACTCTCAATAAGTGCCATTATTGTGCTTCTTGGTAACCCTGTTTCTCTCTCTAGATCAGTTATTGATGCTTTACCTATCTTCCTTAGTGTTTGAAGTATTTTTCTTTCGTTTTCGGAAAGCATGTTTAAGCCTCCAATTCGCCTGTTCTAAATCTATGGGCTGAAATTGGCCTTCCATATTGGTCTTTAACCATGGGTACAACCACTATTTCTAAACTGTTTAGCCCTTTCTTTTCTCTTAAAACATTTATCATCACAGCTCTCGGCAGTGTTTCATCACTAACAACTATGTAATCTATTTTCCTCTTTTCCTCAAGAACTACATCGTATGGTCCGAGTATTCCCACAACCTCATAGGTTCTATTAGGGAACTTCTTTAAAATTACGTTGTCAACGTATGATGTTACGTTTAGAATTCTTATGTCGTATGGTTGTATTGCTTCACGACATATTTTATCTAGCTTAGCTAATGCTTCATCCCTAACAATGCCTATTATTACGTGTTCGGCTATTTCGAATGCTTTAGAAATCATTAGCTTATGTCCGCTATGTAGGTGGTCGAATGTTCCAGCTACAACAGCTACTTTACCTTTCGGGGTTGAAAATACCTATCACCACATCTACTATGTGTTGGAAGGGGATATATAAAAATGTTAGAATTCAAATTTTTGCCCAGGTTCTAAGACAATCACTTGTACCGGATATATTCTTTGAACATATTTTATGAATTCCTCAGGTGATCCCTTAATTGCGGGGAATGTTCCATAATGCATTGGGATGACAACTTTCGGCTTAATTAGTTTTACAGCATGTGCTGCTTCATAGGGTCCCATAGTGTACCATCCGCCGATAGGTAGCATTGCTATGTCCGGCTTATATAATTCCCCGATTAACTGCATGTCCATGAAGATTCCTGTATCTCCAGCGTGATATATTGTTGCTTCTTTACCCTTCACTACGAAACCTACGGGGGAACCATGGGCTGAACTATGTAGTGCTGGAACGAGAGCAACACTTACTCCCCCTATGTCCGAAAGCCCGCCGATGTTCATGTCGATACACTCTACCTTTGCCCCTCCCTCCTTAATGGCTTGGCATAGATCGAATATTGCAACAATTTTTGCCCCGGTTCTCTCAGCGATTTCTACAGCGTTCCCTAAGTGATCTCCGTGATCATGCGTAACAAATATGAAGTCAGCTTTAGATATATCGCTAACCTTTATAGGTGATTTCGGATTTTCAATCCAGGGATCAAAGTATAATCTTAAGCCGTCAAGTTCTACTTCGAAAGCTGCATGCCCTAACCATTTAATGTAGCCCATGGTTTTCACCGAAACTAGATAGTTCAGTAAGTGTTAAAATAAGTTTTTATTTTACACTACAACATTTGATAAAAGGGATACGCAATGTTAGATGATGACGCGTATGATAAAATTCTGAGGGCTGGAAGAATAGCTTCGAGGGTTAGAAAGTATGCTGCTGAGAAGGTTAAGCCAGGTATTAGGGTCTATGATTTCTGTGAAGATGTTGAAAGAAAAATCTATGATGAGGGAGGTAAGCCTGCTTTCCCATGTAATATTTCGATAAATAATGTTGCTGCACATTATACGCCATATATTGGTGATGAATCTGTAATTCCAGATAAATCTGTTGTGAAAATAGATGTTGGAGTACATATTGACGGCTACATTGCGGACACTGCTGTTACGGTTTCCTTTGATCCAAAATATGATGACCTTCTATTGGCTGTTGAGACTGCTTTGGAAAGGGCTATTGAGATAATTAAGCCTGGCATTAGGGTTTCTAAAATAGGTGAGGTTATTGAGAGAGCAATTAAAAGCTACGGGTATAGGCCCATAAGGAATCTTAGCGGCCATTCTATTGAAAGATACAATTTACACTCCGGAGTTTCCATACCTAATGTTCGCGACATGTTTAATATTTCTAAAATCACTTCAGGGCATGTATATGCTATAGAGCCTTTCGGGACAAACGGTGTAGGATATGTTGTTGAGGGTAGAAACGCATACATTTACTCTTTAGTTAAAGAGAAAAGGGTTAAAGACGAACTAGGTAGGATTGTTCTGGAGAACATTAAGAAAAAATATGATGGACTCCCTTTTGCTGAAAGATGGCTTAGAAACGTTATTCCAGAAAGAAATAAGTTGCTTGAAATTCTTAAGGAACTTGTTAAGTCAAAGATACTTCACGCATATCCCGTTCTATTAGAGGCCACCGGAGGCGTTGTCGCCCAATTTGAACACACCGTTCTTGTTTTGAAGAGGGAAGTTGTAGTTACGACACTTTAACCATATAAAACTTATACTACCCCTAACCACTATAACTACTTTAGCAAGCAACTACGGGGTGTATGGGAAACGGTTCTTCCCTTCGGAGGCGAAGACACTAGCTGGATTGCGTTAATAAACACTATAGTATTCTTAATATTTATGTTCCTAGTGTTTACCGGACTTAATCAGAGAATTCAAATGTATCTTTGGATAAGGAACATTAAGGTACAATTAGATAAAATAGAGAGGTTAGCTAAGAACGCTAAAGCTAGGGTAATCGAGGTTTTAAGAAAGAGCGGTATTAGAGAGGATCCCGAGAACTTCCTTAACGGACTACTTCAGTTCTTCATTATAGAGCCTGTTAGTGATGAACCAACAAACCTCATGAGAAGGCTTGAGCATTTACTTGACGTTAGAGAGCATAGGCTTAAAGACTCTATTAGACGTGTTCTACCTGATTTAGGGGATTTTGCAAGGGCAAACGTTGAAATAATGATTGAAGCTGCTAGAGCTTTAGACCAAATATATAGGACTGTGAGACACTACCTTATTTTAGGTGAGAAAACAAGCAATTGGGTTCTCATAATGCAGCTTGAACTTCAAATGCCCCAGATAGTTAGGCTTGCGGAAACATATTTTAAAGCATTAGATGCTTTCAAAGACGGTAAACCTATAGGTGACGGCATAGGTCCGTTAGTAGCGGCATCTCTACTTAATGGAGCAAAGGTTAAAGAAATAGTTGAAGACACAGTAGTGGGTGTTGTTGAAAGGAAAGGTAGGAAGCTTTACGTTATAAAAGCTAAGGGTCCTGGAGGTACTGTAGGAAAACCCGGTGAAGCATTAAAGAGAATAGTTGAGGACGAACTTCACGGCAAAGTTTCAAGAATAATAATGATTGATGCTGCATTGAAGCTTGAAGGGGAGAAAACAGGTGAGGTTATTGAGGGTGTTGGTGCAGCAATAGGTGATCCCGGACCCGAGAAGTTCAAGATAGAGTCCGTCGCTATGAAAAACAATATACCATTAGATTCGATAATAATTAAGCAATCTCTTGAAGAAGCAATAACACCTATGAGGAAGGAAATTAGCGATGCTGTCGAGGAAGTTATTAGGAAAATCGATAAGGGGCTTGAGGAAAGAACTAAGGAAGGCGATGTCGTAGTGGTTGTAGGTGTAGGTAACACTTTAGGCATAGCTCAATAGTGAAGGTGTTACAAGAGATGCAAGGGCTTGACGTTTACGGGTTACTTCTAATAATGCTAATACTTTTCCTAATATCCTCACTCCTGAGAACACTGCTCGAAAGAAGAAGGGTAGGTAAAGAGGAATATGAAACAAAAACGCTCATCAAATGCCCTAAATGCAACTATAGTGAAGAAAGAAACTTCCAAGTAGGAGACTACGTTTTAAAGCCCGAGAAAAAATGTCCTAAATGTGGAGAAACAATGAGAATACACAGAATATACGCTGTTAAAATAGCGTCACGAAAGTAAGCTTAAATACATCCACCACACAGAACATAGAATGCGGCCCGCCGGCCATAGGAGGCAGGCAACGCCCGGACTCATATCGAACCCGGAAGCTAAGCTGCCTCCGCGGCCTTACCCCGTAGGGTCCGCGAGGCCCTGCAGGGGGGCCGTGCTGGCAGGGCCGCATAAAACCCTACCTTCTTTAAATCCATTCAAGTTTTCTAAGGGTGTTAAGGAAGTTTTCGATATCTTTAGGGGTTATGATTACGTATGTTCCGTTTTTAAGTTTGAAAATAACCGCTTCATTAGATGATACTGCTAAAAACGCTTTTGCTCCATTAGCTAGCTTGAACCAACCTATTCTGTAGCCCGGTACGCCTATTCCAAACTCCCTTAATGTTGGTTTGTATTCTTCATGTTCGCTTAAATCCATAGTGTTTATGCTGACTATTTCGTTCCTCTTGAAAGAATATTTCAGTAAGGGTGGTGCGCTAATTACTATTTCGCTATCTTTAACCTCTATTTTAAGGGCTACTATAGGAATTATCGTTATGAGAATTATTATGGCTAAAATAGCTACTAATGCTACAGGAAAAATCCAAACACTTGTCGGTATAGGTATTGTGAAAGTACGTGTAACCATGTTGATGTACCGCCTCAACGATTTCAAATTAGCACACTGCTACGTTTTCACACATTCTCCCTGCAGGGTCTCGCGGACCCTAAGGGGTTAGTATTTCCGGGTTTTCTAATGCGTTTTCTGAAGGTTCATTTTGTGGATGTATTTTCATGTAGCCTAGGGGTTTTGTTAGTTCAACTATTTGTTGTGTTACTGTAGTATATGCTATTTTCCCTCCCATTGTTTGTTCAAGTATTTTTAGCGTTTGCAAGTATCTCCTTCCATCATATACTAGTGCTTTCCCCGGCATAATAACTAATACTTTATCTGCAATTTCGGCTGAAAGAGGTGTAGGTGTTGCTGCGTTATTAAATGATTCAACAATTACTACGTCATACTTCATGGTTAGGATTTTTAACTGCTTATCTGCGCACATTACTGGTTTCGGATTGTTCATTAGCTTCTCCATTTGGTCATGCGTGATCGGTTTTGGTTGTGGATTAAGTTTTTCAGCTAACTCCATGAGCTTAAGTTGCAATGTAGGGATTGTTCTTTCAAGTTGTTCTAAATCTATGTAGTGTTCCGTTACATATGATCCATCGCTTCTGAGACATGAAATTCTCATTATACATGCTTGGCTAACGAAACTCTCTAGCATTGAGAGGTAAAGTCTTATATTCTGATGGAAATCGGTAGGTGTTGTAAGTATGTCTATGGGATTTATTTCTTCAATTCTAACTTCCCTGTTCAAGTCCTCCCAGTAAAGATATGCATCATGTCCTACGAGAATTCTCTGTTCAAAACTTTTCTCAACAGTTTCATATTGAAACCATGCACTATGGGCTGCAATAGGCTTATAACTTACAACCCTATAACCTAAGCTTCTAAAGTACCTTAGAAGAGACCTACCAACAAATGTTTTACCGGAATCGTAAGGTAGTAAGCCCGTGACCAAAACAGTAAATGCCAACTTCAAACACCCACCTTACATTTCTCAATTAAGCGTTCTACCAGGGTTAACCTAAAATCTTATTTATACCCGGAAAAATTTGTTCTCCACGGAAACGCCGCCGTAGCTCAGCCTGGTTAGAGCGCCGGACTCATAGGGTACCTCTCACCTGGGATATCCGGAGGTCCCGGGTTCGAAGCCCGGCGGCGGCACCAAAAACATAACCTTTTCCCCTAAACGGTTCGTTTAAAGCTAAAGTTTAAAACCCCACCCACCAAATTAAGTTAATGAGCCGCCGTAGCTCAGCTCGGCAGAGCGCCAGCCTTGTAAGCTCTTAAGCCAGGAGAGCTGGTGGTCGCGGGTTCAAATCCCGCCGGCGGCTCCAAAACAACAAAACATATATACCTCTCCCTATTACGACTTCTAACCCCGAGAAAACAGGAAACCACATCCTCCACGGCTGATTCCCTGTGTCAAATTGGCTCCTAAAAGTATTCGGAATAACCCCTCTAGCGTTAGCCATACTAAGCTATACTTCACAAAACGGAAAAATACTCTTAGAACTAGCAATAATATTTGCTTTCACAACAATGCTAGCATACATAATGTATGAAATAGCTAGAAAAATAAAGACAATAATAGGAATCTAAAAGGAAATTCTCAACGAAAACAGAGGCAATAGGTAAAAGCTTTAAATCCAAGAAACCAAATCAAAATAGGGCACAGAGCAGGGGCCGTAGTTTAGCCTGGGAGAATGCGGGGCTT
>JAGGUY010000035.1 GCA_021158265.1 Thermoprotei archaeon | reverse complement strand
GGGCTTCTAGCACCTATTCTCCTACTTCCCTTCCTATGCTTATGCCATCTTGGAAGCTCTTTAACACCGAACCTCTTAATTACACCTTGGAAACCGTGGCCCTTAGTAACACCTATTACATCAACAAACATTCCTTCCTCAAAAACATCTTTAGCATGTACTTCCTTACCTAGGATTTCTACAGCATACTTGAACCTTTCCTCTATTGAGCTACCTCCTCCAATCCTTATTTCGACAATGTCCGGCTTCTTCTTTGGAATACCTCCGGCAAGTTTAGGTTGTGTTGCCGCTAAAACCCTTATATCAACTATTTTTTCGAGACTATCCTCAATTATTTTGAGCTTGGGTTCGGGATCTAGTTTCTCAGGTAATGGATGGACTTTTCTAATTATTTCGAGCTCCTTAGGGGGTGTAATCCATGCTTCAGTAAGAGCGTACATTCCCTTGACAGGGTGTATAGAGTAAGCTCTAACAGCTAAAATGTAAAGTGGAGGAGCATCAAGTATTGTAACAGACTTAAATATTTCCTGACCATGCGTTCTAGTGTGGGGTCTATCATCAACCATTAAAACATGGGTCATTCCAGCTTTGTAAGCAGCAAAACCTAGTAGTTTAGGCTGAGGAAGCTCCGGATCAGGCCAAGACCTAACTCTAGGAACTATTCTCGAAGCTCTCTTACGCGGCCTAAGCCCTAAGCTTCCACGACGTGGCGCATGCTTCTTCCTTGCACCCATACCACTACACCCTAAAGGGGTCGCTTGGATTTATGGGTAGAAACTGGTTTATAAGGTCTATGCTCCTCATCAAGCATGAGAATATTTTGTTACATTTCAAAACTCAACGGTAAAGCCAATAAGAGCCATATGCATCATGCTAGATCCTTAAGGTAAAGCTAGACTATGAGGAGTTTTCCCTATGTTTTCGCATTTCGTTTACATTTGAAGCTTTAACTACTTCTCTATTAAGGAAAAAACCTCTAACGTTGCATGAATGGCCTCCTCGGTTCTTACAACCTCGACTCCCTGATAAGGTATCATATTTATGACAATGTCGAACACTTCATTTAATATGAGTCCTTCACGTGCAGCAATATCCCATAACCCCTCCTTTGGAGCTCCGAATGCCACAAGCACGGATCTAGCGTTCAAATATTTTTCACACAACCTCTCTAAGCTAACAGGTTCACCGTATTTTGAAGTAGCAATTTTCAAATCCCATTTCTCCTTTAAAACCTCGCTAAGTGAATCATAGTATGAAACATTGTATCCGAAATAGTAAGGTACTTTACTAAACTGTACAAGTTCGCCATAAACTTTAGGTGTAGTTTTAACTATCTTTACGATTACAAGATCTCCCTTCCTCAGACCCTTCCTAGCTTTAACTATAGCTGGTTTGTTTAAGCCTATGTTGACTATGGCTTTGCCCTTAACAATTTCGATAATTAAGCCCTCCCTATACTCCCCTACCTTAATAGATCTAGTCTGAGGATGGTTGGGTGTTTGAAGAGGGGGAAGTATACCTACAAACCTTAGATTTTGCTTGAGGGGGACAATTAACTTACGAAGGTATGGTGGTGTTCTTAGATATTCGAGTATGTCAACTATTAATTCAGCATCAAACTCTGTTTGCCGCTTATCTTTGTAAACAATTATTTCGTCTACTCTATGTATTGAGGCTGCTCTAGCAATGAAACCGACTTTTAACGTCTTAAGCTCTAATGTGGGCTCGTTAGAAACAGTGCTTGAAGGTATGGCTATAGCTAAATACGTCTTACGTCTAGGTGGAGGATAAGGGTAAGGGGACTTCATATTCAACTAAAAAGTCCTCCATGATGAAAAAGAAATTTACTTCTTCTTTTTCTTCTTACCCTTAGTCTTCTCCTTTTCCTCCTTCTTCTTTGTTTCACCTAATCCCATGAAAAGTGTTGTTCTTTGCCTACCACCCATTCTCCTAGATCACCTCACATAGCTTCTCTCTAACTATTCCTAAAAACCCTACGGTTACAAAATGCGGCGAGCTTTATATTCCCCTGGGCGAAAATACCGTATAGGCAATGATGAATTTGCCGAGTTCGGAAATGTGAAGAACCATTCATGATCTGAGCTATATTCTTAACACTTCACCGAAATTTGCTTCCGTAAGGAAAAACCACATTAAACCTATTACTGCAGCTACAATTATTATCGCTGATGCCGCGAACATTATCCATAAACTTGCTTTAGAAAACTTCTCTTCAAACCTCTTAAATAACTCTTTTTCCTTAACAACTACACGTTTCTTACGAGGTTTCTTATGCTTCTTCGTTTTCTTAGGCATTTCATGCAACCTCTACTTGAACGACAAACTTTTTGACTTAAAAGCTTAACTAGGATAAAATAATTACATGTACTACGCTAAAAACCGTTTCCCGCCTACGGTTTTTCTGGGTTTTCGTAGGATGGTTCATTACGGTTTTTGACCATGCCCACCTACGGCCCCAGCTCCATAGCTTAGGAACCAGAACCATCGGTGAAGCATGGTTTCATCCCAGCGGTCAATTATAACTAATACTAATAAGATTTATAAATTTTCCTTCTCTAATATTTATTGGTGAGTGAATTAATGCTAGTATTTGAGGGAAAAATATCAAGATGGGGTCGGAGAGGTTATGTAATCTATGTTCCCAGGAAGTATGAGAGAGTTGCTGAAAAGTATCGTGGAGAGGAAGTAATTGTTATTATTCTTAGGAAGGGTGCTAATCCATGATAAGAGAAGCCATAATTGGCCGTGTAACAGTAAGGGGTTTTTGTAAAGTACGTGACAGTGATGCTATAGCTAAGTTGGTATTTACTGCTAGAATATATAGTCTTGGTGTCCTCACAGCATTAGAGTGTTTAGAGAATAGACAAGGGAAACCGCAACATAAGGCTTTCATCACCAAATGAAGTAGAAGCAGTGGTCTTTGCGGAGAAGTACGGGATGAAGAGGATAAAGCTACCTATAAAAACACATATTAAAATTATAAAGGAATTATATGAGCTTGGTTCTAGTAAGCTCCTTGGCTATAATGCTAGATACATTATAAGAGAACACTCAAGTAATGAAGCTTTAGTTGAGTTCCAATTCATAGTGCCAGTAGAGCTTTATCTTAAGAATAGAAGAATATATGATAAGCCTAGAGGACGTAATATCGGTGGTATTGACTGGAATAGTGATAGAGCAAACCTAGCCATAGTATCACCTAAAGGAGAGCTACTAGACAACAAGACTTGGTGGTTTCCAGAAACCACAAGTCACGGCTACCCGAGAATTGCAAGAAAAACAAAGCGGTCTCAAGTACTATCTAAGATTATGGATTACTGCTACCATCATGGATGCGGTGTAGTAGTCTTCGAAGACCCGAATATTATAAAGACAAGAAGGTTCACCAAGAATAGCACTGTTAATCGCAAAATAAGTAGATGGACTAAGCGAGAAGCATCGCAGATGTTTATACTTAAGGCATTAAGGTATGGACTAAAACCATTCTTTGTAAACCCAGCATACACGAGTAAGCTAGCGGGACTGATAGCTAAAGACCTTGGTTTAGACAGACACACCACCTCAGCATACATTCTAGCACTAGAATACCTAGGACTAAGACCTAAAGAAGCATACCAAAACCTACAAAAACATTAAAGGACCTACAGACAAGAAACAGTTACAGACCTTTAGGTGCTAAGGTAATGAGGGTATATAGAATATACTTTACAACATTTGATAAGGAAAAATACGTTGACATACTTAACTATCTAAAGGAAAGATATAATGATATAAAATCTATTGAAAGCAGTGTTGTTCCAGAATTCAAGTTTATTGAAATAAGAGGAGAAAGCGTAGATCCAAATGCTCTAAAGGAGGAGCTTGAAAAGAAGTTTAAGCTGAAGTTTAAAGTAGACGTAGTAGATATTGTTTTTCCCTCTCGTAAAAGTTAATATTTCCCTTCCCAACCATTAATGTTTGAGCTTTAGTGTAAGGTGTTCATGCTTGGGTACAGTAGGTAAGGTTGATAGACAGTATAGACCCCATGAAATAGAGGAGAAAGTGCTGAAGTTCTGGAAAGAAAAAGGAGTTTACGATAAGCTTAGGAGTATGCTTAAGGATAAACCGAAATTCTACTTTCTAGACGGTCCACCATACCCATCAAGCGACGTACCACATATCGGTACTGCTTGGAACAAGGTAATCAAGGATCTCGTAATAAGGTTCCAACGTATGAGAAGACGTTTCGTATGGGATCAGCCAGGATACGATACTCACGGCTTACCAATAGAGGTTGCTGTTGAGAAAAGACTTGGGCTTAGAAGCAAGAAGGAAATAGTAACTAAGGTTGGTGTTGAAAAGTTCGTTAAGGAATGCATGAATTTAGCGCTAACAAACGCAAACCTAATGAGTAAACGTTTTGAAAGGCTAGGAGTTAGCATGGACTGGAATAACCCATACTACACGTTAAAGCCAGAGTACATAGAGTCCGGATGGTGGCTAATAAAGAAGGTTCACGAACAAGGACTTCTCAAGAAAGGAGTTAAGGTTGTATGGTGGTGTCCTAGATGCGAAACAGTACTAGCGGACTATGAAGTTCAAGAATACAGGAATGTAGAGGATCCATCAATATTTGTCAAATTCCCCCTAGAGGGTGAGAAAAATAGGTATCTACTTATATGGACAACTACCCCATGGACTCTTCCAGCAAATCTTGCAGTAATGGTTCATCCGGAAATGGAATATGTTGAAGTTGAATATAATGGTGAAAAACTAATCTTAGCTGAGGTAAGGCTTGAACATGTGTTTTCAAAGTTAAAAGCGAAACCTAAGGTCGTAGCTAGATTTAAGGGTAAAGATCTTGAGGGACTAAGATATGTTCCGCCACTTCTTGAAGAAGTAGATGCCCAGAGGAAATATAGAAGTGAGAAAACACATAGAGTTGTTCTTTCAGAATTCGTAACACCATATGAAGGAACAGGTCTTGTTCATTCAGCGCCGGGTCATGGTGAAGAGGACTTCATAGTTGCTCAAAGATACGGTATTCCAGTAGTAAGCTTGGTCGATGAGAAAGGAATAATGGTTGAAGATGCTGGAAAGTATGCTGGAAAACACTTTAGGGAAGCAAACAAATACATAATTGAGGATTTAAAGAGGAAGGGTCTGCTTCTATACGAGGAAAAAGTTGTTCACAAATATCCTGTTTGTTGGAGATGTAAAACACCGCTTGTTCTTAGAGCAACTGAGCAATGGTATATTACGGTAACTAAGCTTAAAGATAAAATGCTTGAAGAAGCGGTAAAGGTGGAATGGATTCCTGATTGGGCTAAAGAGAGAGAAGTAAACTGGCTTAAAGAGCTTAGGGACTGGGTGATTTCAAGACAGAGATACTGGGGAATACCATTACCTGTATGGGAATGTAGGAAATGCGGCTATAGATTCATACCTGAAAGCGTAGATGAACTTAGGAAACATGCTATAAACGAAGTAGACTTAAAAGATCTACATAAACCCTGGATAGATAGGGTTGTCCTTAAATGTCCTAAATGCGGAGGGGAAATGAGGAGAGTCCCCGATGTTCTAGACGTATGGTTCGATAGTGGAATAGCGTTCTTTGCAAGCCTAGCCTATCCTAAGAATAAGGAGTTCTTCGAAAAAATGTTTCCAGTAGACTTCATAGTTGAAGGACATGATCAGCTTAGGGGATGGTTCTTTAGCCTACTTAGATCAGGAATCTTAGGATTCGGAAAAGCACCTTACAAGAGAGTTCTAGTGCACGGGTACATGCTTGACGAGAAAGGTAGGGAAATGCATAAGAGCCTCGGAAACTTCGTTTCAGCAGATGAGGTAGTTGAAAAGTATGGTGCAGACACTCTTAGATTCTGGGTTCTACAGAACACAACATGGGAGGATGTAAGATTCGGATGGAAGAAACTTGATTTAACGTTTAGAGACTTAAACATTCTATGGAACGTTTTCGTTTTCGCATCAACATACATGAACCTAGACCGATTTGATCCAACAAAATGGACTTTGGATAAGGTTGAAAAACACTTAAGGATTGAAGATAAATGGGTTCTTTCAAAACTCAACAATCTCATTAAATCTGTCACTGAAAGTTTCGAGAAAACACTTGTTCATGAAGGAGTTAGGAGGATAAGAGAGTTCATAATTGAAGACCTAAGTCACTGGTACATTAGACTCATAAGGAGAAGAGTATGGATAGAAGCTGAAGATCCCGATAAACTGGCAGCATATTCTACACTCTACACTGTTCTAAAGACACTACTTCAACTACTAGCGCCGGTGACTCCATTCATAACTGAGGAGCTTTATCAAAAACTCGTTAAACCAGCTGAACCCAATGCTCCAGAAAGCATACACATGCTAGAATGGCCTAAAGTACGTGAGGAGCTAATACGCCCAGAGCTTGAGGAAGCAATGAATATTGCTAAGAAGGTTGTTGAAGCGGGTGCTGCTGCTAGGATGAAAGCCGGGATAAAAATAAGACAGCCACTACCTGAACTCATAGTTTTAAGTGATGGTAGGGAACTTCATGAACTATTAGGTCAGGTTGTTGAAATAGTTAAATCGCAAATAAACGTTAAGAATATTAAAATAGCTGAGCTTAGGGAAATACCAAACTATATTGAATATGAGATTATTCCAAACTATTCAAAAATAGGCCCACTATTTAAGGAGAAAACAAGAGATATTGTCGAAAAATTAGGCGAAAAAGCTAATGAGGTATCTAAGGAGCTTTTAGAGAAAGGAAAATACGAAATAGAGATTGAAGGGAGAAAATACGTTATAACATTAGAGCATGTAGAAATTAAGGAGAAACCGAGAGAGCACTATGTCATACAAGATTTCGATAGAGGAAAGATAGTATTAGATACGAGAATTGACTATGAAGCGGCAGCTGAAGGATTAGCAAGAGACATAGTCAGGAGAATACAGTACATGAGAAAAGAGCTTGATTTACCTGTGGAGGCATTTATTGAAGCAATAATTGTACCGCCAGATAAACAATCAGTAGAAATGCTCATGAAATGGAAGAACTTCATTGCTGAAGAAGTTAGGGCAAGCAAATTAGAGATAACCTTGGAGAGGAGAGAGGCTAGCAAAGGCTACGTTAAGGAATGGGATATAGGTGGGGACAAATATTTGATAGCGGTTATTTACTAGACATTTTCTTACTAATTTATTCAACCTTTGGCGCTAGCAAGTAAACTACTTTTCCTTCACCCATGATTGAGAATTCTAACATGACGGGCATTCTTGTCGAAAACTTCACTGTAACAGCATCTGCAACCTTAGTTAACGCAATAATATTCTTCAAATACTCTATTGCATAGGACGATCTTGAAGGCTCCTTAACCTCTAAGGATATTAGTGCTCCCGACTCCTTAGAAATCCTGGTTTCCGTTTCTGAAGCTTCACCCTTACCCTTAATTATGAACTCCTCCTCTGTTTCAGCAATAAACTCGACAGTGTCTCCAACAGTTTCAGCATCCTTAATACCGTGCTTTAACGGGTCTGAAAGTATTGTTGCTGAAGCATTGAATTCAAGCTGTGGCTCAGGGAGCTCTTCTTCAGAAATTTCTAGATTCAATATTTTGTATATTCTAGTGTATGTTCCAGCTATTGTGAATTTAGCGTAGCTATCCTCAGTCACTATTTCTAAAGTATCTCCTTTCTTAGCTCTCTTCAGAAACTTCAATATAACAGATGTGTTAAACCCTATCCTACTTTCTTCACTAACATCATATTCTGTAAATAGGGATGACGGAAGCTCCATTACAAACATGGAAACTTTTGCTGGGTCTAAAGCCTTAAGAATTACTTTGTCAGGAGTGAACTTTAGTGATGCTTCATCAACTATTTTTGAAAGAGCTTCTATAATGCTAGCGAATGCTTTAGCTTCAGGTAAAACAACTTTCATAGTTAAACCCTCACCTTTCCACTATTTCTTAACTTAAACTGTGAAGGTAATTAAGTTTAGTTCTTCAACATATCTTCTCACGTTAAGTACGAAATCGTTAAACTCACCTATAGGTACTAAAGGTACTCCATTGAAAACCTTCTCATAAGGCTCATATAATGTAACTATTACTGGTAATATTTTCCCCTTCCTAAACCCTATATCAACCATTCTAGCCTTAATAGCGTAGCTTAATTTTTCCACACGCGAAATATGGGCTTCCGCATGCGCCTTCAATAAGCTTAACCTACTTCTCTTCCAGTGCTTACAATCAACAGCTAAAGCTAAACCTCCTCGATACCCTAGAACATCAATTTCAAACCTGCCTCCCCTTAATCCTCCCTTTAAACCCCTATACACGTAGTATCCATGGGCCTCAAGTATTTTGCTAGTATAGTACTCGAAATCCTTCCACCTTAAACATGTAGCTACTGATTCGTGAGATAAACCTAGCTTTAACCCTTCAACAGCTAACCCTATAACGTTAGCTACCTCAATATATCCACCTGAAATCTTTAGAAGACCTTTCCCCTCAAGTTGCATTAAGGCATTGTGAAGAACTTCGTGTGATAACTTAATGTACTTTTTAAGGGAGTCAAGATCTATGGTTCTTACACATAGCAAATGCCTTATGAGCTCGGGTATAGTCCTTATCAATGCTTAACACGTATTATAATTTCACCCCAAACATTCTTAGCTTTTACTTCGCAATCTAGACAGTTTAGACTCCTTATCTAATAATGA
The DNA here is from genome assembly GCA_021158265.1 of Thermoprotei archaeon. Taxonomy (GTDB): domain Archaea; phylum Thermoproteota; class Thermoprotei_A; order EX4484-217-1; family EX4484-217-1; genus DRYM01. The sequence continues at coordinate 7,807 of JAGGUY010000035.1, read as the reverse complement.
TTTTATTCTTTTATTTATGAGAGCTCTTACCTCCTTAGGATTAGGGGATCCAGTCACCGATTTCCTCTTTAAGGAATGTATTGGATTAAGAATTTCTTCTAATTCCCTCTCCTTAATGTCTATGCTTAACTTCTCTCTAAGATACTCACTTATACTATGTAGTGTGATATGTTTTCTCTTTGAAATTTCCCCTAAGACCCTATGTACTTTCCTAAAAGGCACATTATATTTTAATGTAATGTATTCTGCTAAATCGCTGAAGCATAACGTAATGTTTTCTAAAACGCTTTTTAAAAGCCTTTCCTCATTAAACCTTATTTTAGATAGTAAATCACTTAAAACAGCTAATATCTCCTTACAGTCATCTATGATCTCCCATAGAATCGGTGTTAGCTCCTGTAAGTCTAGATTATAACTGTAGGGTAAAGACTTAAGTAAAGCATATGCTGAAGTAGCATATCCAAGAACCTTAGCTGTTTTAGCTCTAATTACTTCTAAAGTTACAGGGTTCCTTTTATGAGGCATTATGCTACTTGTCGCTACGTGATGCTCGGGTAACACTACGTAGCCAAGTTCATTCATAGACCATAAGATTAAATCTTCAACGAACCTTGAAATATTGTTTATGAGAATAGCTATGTTGAAAATAGCTTCTAAGATAAAGTCTCTAGAAGCAATAGCGTCTTCAGTATTCTCCACTATTTTTGAAAAGCCTAGCTTCTTAGCAACCTTGGCCCTATCGTATCCTGGAATAGTGTTTCCAACCATAGCGGCTGAGCCTAAAGGTGAAGCATCAATTCTCTCTAGGGATCCATGGATTCTTTCGTAGTCTCTATCTAATGCATCATAAAATGCTAAGAAATGGTGTGCTAAAGTCGTAATTTGAGCTTTCTGCTGATGAGTGTAGCCAGGGACTAAAGTTTCAACATGTTCTTTAGCCTTATTTAGGAGAGTATGCTGAAGCTTAATTATCCCTTCAAGAAGGTTGATAATTTCATCTTTTAAAACAATCCTAATTGCAGTAGCTACTTGATCGTTTCTACTCTTACCTAGGTTCACATAGCCTCCTACATCTTCGCCAAGTTTGTTAATAACGTAATATTCTATGTACTCGTGAATATCTTCAAATTTCCCATTAGGGTATTTCTCTAAAATCCCGCCATACAGTTCTTTGAGTGTTTCAAGTATTTTATGGCAAATATTCGTGTTTATCGCGTTTATTTCACATAAATGTTCAATGTGCGCCATTACTACTTTAACTGTTGCCTTAGCTATTTTCCTATCGTATTTAAGTGATGAGGTAAAGTTTGAAATGAAACTGGGAACTTCGCCTTCAACAGCTCCTTTCCTGTAAAGCAATTTTCACTTTAACCTCTCTAGAATCCTTCTACTTACAACAGTTGGCATACTCCATAGCTCTATGAAACCTTTAGCCCATGATTGATCAAATGTTGAGTGCTTCTCATACGTCGCTGTGAGCTTATCGTATAAGCTATAGGGACTACTTCTCCCAACAACAATTACATGTCCCTTGTAAAGCTTAAGTCTAACAACACCGGAAACCCTTTCACTAGCTTTATTGATAAATGCTTCAAGTTCCTCTCTTAACGGATCAGCCCAAAGCCCCCTATAGACGAGGTTTGTCCATTCATTATCGACGAGCTTCTTAAATGAAAGTTCGTTAAAGTTTAGCACTAGCTTCTCTAGATCCTTATGAGCTTCAATTATCGTTAATGCGGCAGGTGTTTCATAGACTTCTCTTGACTTAAAACCAACAGTCCTATCTTCAATATGGTCTATTCTTCCAACACCATGTTTTCCAGCTATTTCGTTTAGTTTCGAAATAAGCTCTACTGGGCTAAGTTTTTCACCATTAAGCTTCACTGGGACTCCTTTTTCAAAACATATTTCAACGTATTCTGGAGTATCGGGAGCATCCTTAGGATCAATTGTCCATTGGAAAACTTCTTCCGGAGGTTCCTGAGCAGGATCTTCAAGTGGGCCACACTCTATGCTTCTACCCCAAAGATTTTCATCAACACTATAGATTTTCCTTTTAGGCTTAAGTGGAATGTTATACTTTCTTATTAGTTCTGCTTCAACATCTCTTGTTAAACCCCAATCCCTAATTGGAGCAATTATTTTAACATCTGGGAGAAGAGCTTTTATTGTAACATCAAACCTTATCTGATCATTACCCTTACCCGTACATCCATGAGCTATAGCGTCCGCACCAACCTTCTTAGCTACTTCAACAAGTTTAAGAACTATAAGGGGTCTTGAAAGGGCTGATGATAGAGGATATTTGTCCTCGTAAAGAGCATTAGCCTTAATAGCGGGGTGAACGAAGTTTTCAACAAACTCCTTCTTAGCATCGAAAAAGAAGTGCTCTTTAGCGCCAAGCATATATGCTTTATTAGCTATTTCGTCAAAATCCTCTTTCTGACCTACATCAACAGTTACCGTATAAACCTCGTAACCATATTTTTCACTTAAGAGCTTAATAGAGATTGAAGTATCTAAACCTCCTGAATAAGCTAAAACAACCTTACCTCCCATAGTCTTAATCGAACCTCCTCTAATAGAAGCATAGTGTTCTAATATAAAAATTTTACTAAAAATTCTTTAGTTCAATAAATTATTTTCATTTATAATGAAGTATTTGCTGTAAAAAATTTATTTATATTCTATTATTGGGTCTATTATTTTGTAGTTTCTCGAATCTACCAAGCCCCTATTGGTTAATCCCAACTTCGGCACCGTAGGTAGGGTTATGAACTCTAATTGCATAAATGGGGATTTAAGCTTACATCCGAGCCTTTTAGCTTCCACATTAGCTTTCTCTAGTTTCTCTATAACCTCTTCAGCAGTATCTAGTGAAAGCAGACCTGCAAAGGGAAGATCAACTATAGCCCTAAGGGATCTGTTTTCGACAACAACGAATCCTCCACCATATTTTTCAAGATACTTTACTGCAGCATACATTTCTTCGGCATTTGCTCCTACAACAACTATATTGTGATGGTCATGTGCTACTGAAGAAGCAATTGCTCCCTTCTTTAATCCAAAGCCTTTAACGAATGCTTTACCGACACTTCTGAGCCCACGGTGTCTTTCAACAACAGCTATGTGTAAAACATCGTTTTCTAAATCCGGAAGTATGAAACCGTCTTTAACACTTAACCAGTAGTTAAGTTCTTTAACAACTATTTGGTCTTCAATAACACCCATAACCCTAACTTTAACGTTGCCCTCACTTATAGGTGCTTTTAAAACCAAGTCTTCACTCCTAAGTTCCCTACTTATCTTAATGGTTTTAAGAGCCCATTCTGGGATATTCGGCTTAGGAAGTTCGACTAGAAGTTTACCATCTGCGAAGACATGTTTTCCATTGAAAAACACATGAGATATGCTTAGTTCCTCTAAGCTATCTACCAAGACAATATCTGCTTTTCTTAGGGGAGCTATTGCACCAACGTAGCTATCGATTCCGAAGTGTTGGGCAATGTTTATTGTTGCTGTTTGAATAGCTTCGATAGGGTCCATGCCTAATTCTATGGCTTTTCTAACATTGTAGTCTATGTGTCCTTCGTAAAGAATATCTTTAGGATGTTTATCGTCAGTGCACATCAGGACCTTTCTCTTATCAGGAATTTTGATAATGTCTTTAATGATGTCTTTAAGATTTCTTTCGGTAGAACCCTCTCTAACCATAACCGCTATTCCACGCTTTAACCTTTCAACAGCTTCAGCACCGTTTAGTGTTTCATGATCGTCTAGAAGACCAAGAGAACCGAGGGCATTCAATGTTTCCGGAGAAACGCCTGCCATATGCCCGTTAACTATTTTGCCTAAAGAATCCGCTAGCAATATTTTTTCTAAATAGAATGCTTTGTTTTCTCCCAGAACATTCTGGTAATTAAGCTCACCTAATGAAACTGAATTGTCTAAGCTTAAGAGATCCAATGTTTCATCAATTCCTAAGAAGGACCCCGTATCCTCCAATTGGGGAGCTGTCGGCACCCTTGAGGGAACCTCAATAAACACTCTGATTAAGGATTTGCTAGCAAGTTCTAAGAGAAGTTTAACGCCTCTAACCCCTAAAACATTGGCTATTTCATGGGGGTCGGCGAAAATCGAGGTTACACCGTGAGGTATAAGTAGCTTGGATAGCTCAGTAGGTAAAAGCATTGTACTTTCAATATGCATGTGAGCATCCATTAAGCCCGGAATAGCATACTTCCCTTTACCATCAAATACTTTTTCAGCTTTAAAGGAGCCATTAACTATTCCTGCAACTCTATCCTTGTATATTAAAATAGTTCCTTCATTAATTGTTCCCGTATAAACATCGACTATGTTGGCATTAGTTATTGCCAATGTTGATCTTCTTAGTCCTAAAGCAGCCTCCCCCAGCTCTATAAGCTCATTCACTGACCCAATGAAGTATTTTCTCAAAAAGAAACACCTTAAAATTTTTCAGATAAACTATTGCTTTCAGAAACCGATATACTTAACTTCCGAAACTCCCATCCTAACTTAAGCTAATAGCTTCCTAAACGAGGTTATGAGTCGTGGTTGACCCTAGAATTTCTAATTTAGCAAGGCTTGTGGTAAAATATTCTACGGAAATAAGAGACGGCGACGAAGTTGTAATTTTCTCAAGACCTGTAGCCATACCTTTAGCAAGGGAGATATTTAGAGAAGCCCTTAGAGCCGGAGGATACCCTCATTTAATACTTTCCGACGACGTTTCTGAGGAAATATTTTTCAAAGAAGCTTCCGAGAAACAGCTAAAACATGTTTCACCCATACGTAAAGCGATTGTTGAGAAAGCTACAGTACTCATATCAATATATTCCGAATTGAACCTTAGAATGCTAAACACCATTAATCCTGAGAGACTAAAGCTGGCTGCTGTAGCTAGAACCGAAATAGTTAGGATTCTTAGAGAAAGGGAAGCTAAGGGTGAATTAAGATGGGTTCTAGTGCCATACCCTACACCTTCAATGGCTCAGGAAGCTGGCATGTCAACAATTGATTTCGAAGATTTCGTTTACAAAGCATGCTATGCTAACTCAGAAGACCCTATAGCGGCTTGGAAGAAAATGCACGAGACCCAGAAGAAGTATGTTGAGTTTCTAAATAAAGTTAAGGAAATACACATTGTCAGTTCGGACACAGACTTAATACTAAGTGTTGAAGGTAGGAAATGGATTAATGCTGACGGCAAGAATAATCTTCCGGATGGGGAGGTCTTCACATCACCTGTAGAAGATTCAGCCAATGGCGTAATAAAATTCACCTATCCAGTAATTCACCAAGGTGTTGAAATGAAAAATGTTAAGTTAAAGTTTAAGGATGGGGAGGTTGTTGAAGCAGAAGCTTCTGAGGGTAAAGAGTTTCTAAGGAAAATACTTGAAACAGACGAGGGGGCTAAGAGACTAGGGGAATTTGCTTTTGGAACGAACTACAATATCAGAAGGTTTACGAGACAAATACTTTTCGATGAGAAAATAGGTGGTACAATACATTTAGCAGTAGGTATGGGCTTTCCCGAAGCGGGAGGTAAGAACTTCTCAGTAATTCACGTAGACATGATTAAGGATATGAGGGAAGGAAAAGTTTATGCGGATGGCGAATTAATTTATGAAAAAGGAAAATTCCTAATCTAGTTTTTCAAGATAAATGTTCTCGCCTATTTTTTCAGCTGAACCACTTGGTTTCCCGAAGGATACCTCCTTAACCCTATGTAGATCTGCTATGTCATTAGCTAATGGTTTAAGTTCCTCTGGAAGATAAAGTCTAGCGTTAAGCTCTGCCCCTAACGATAGGTTATGTTGCTTCTTGTATTTCCAAACTGCACTGTTTACTTCGATAAACGGTGTTAGTAGTTTTCCATAGCCTCTATTCCATGCCTCATTAGGTTTCGGAAATTCCTCTAAATGTATGCTTCTACTAGAGTACATTTTCCTCCAAATATAGTCTGTTATGTAGGGCATTATTGGCGCTAAAAGCTTAAGAGATGCCTTAAATACTTTATGTAGAGTGTACCATGCAGCTTCTTGTTCTTCGGTACTGTATTTTCCATCCTTATTGTACGCTCTTCTCTTAACAGCTTCAATATAGTGTGATGCGAAAATGTTCCATACGAACTGGTATATTCTATTTATTGGCTCGTAAACGTCAAGTTCACTATAGCCTCTATCACAATCTTCAATTACTTTATTGAGTTCTTCAAGAATCATCAAATCTATGGGCTTAAGCTTAGGTTCGCTCTGAGGTTCAGGGAATGCAGAAATAAATCTTCCAATATTCCATAGTTTTGTTGCAAAGAGACTTCCCGTTTTAAGTACTTGCTCTGAAAACCTATAGTCACTTCCAAGCTTACCTGCAGCTGCTGCCCAAAATCTGAAAGCGTCTGCGCCATACTTTTCAACGTAAGGGTCAGGGTCTATAACGTTCCCTTTACTCTTATGCATAGCTTCTCCTTTCTCATCAAGCCCCATACCTGTGAGCCTAACCCATCTGAAGGCCGGTTTCCCCGTTAGCTGGTATACTCTAAGTATTGAGTAGTAAAGCCATGTACCTACAATGTCTATTCCCTGGGGCCTCAGAATATTACCGAAAGCTCTCTTGAAGAATTCTTCGTCTCTCATGTATCCGCTAACGTAGAGTGCTGAAATTGAGGAATCAAACCATGTGTCGAAAACTTTCTTTTCACCCTCAAGAAATTCCTTAGGCGCTCCACAGTGAGGACATTTTTCAAAAGGCGGCTCTTGCTTCCATGGAATATAGTATTTGCCCGGTTTAGGAGCTAGTTTAGCACCGCATTTTCTACAGTGCCATAGTGGTATTTCTGTACCGTAAAATCTACTTCTAGAAATAGGCCAGTCCGTTGATATTGAGTCTATCCAGTCGAGAAGTTTTCTCCTATGGAATTCCGGATAGAAGCTGATTTTCATAGTTATTTTCTTGAGGGCTTCTTTGAATTCGAGCTGTTTAAGGAAGTACTCTTTAACACTAATGAACTCTACTGGTGTTTTACATCTCCAGCAAACAGGTACTGTATGCTCTATTTCCTCTGTTTTAACCAGTAACCCTAGTCTATCTAGTTCCTCAGCTATCCTTTTCCTAGCATCCTTAACCTTAAGTCCTTTGAGAAAACCGGCTTTATCGTTCATGCGGCCATCCTTAGTTATTAGGATTACTGGTTTAAGCCCTAGCTCCTTAAACAATCTGATATCTCTTTGGTCACCGTAACTACATATCATAACTAATCCTGTACCGAACTCAGGCTTAGCTTCCGGATGCTCGATTATTTTAACCTCCTTATCATAGATAGGTACTATTGCGTGCTTACCTTTAAGATGCTTGTACCTTTCATCTTTAGGATTATATATTACTGCATCACATGCTGCAAGTAATTCAGGTCTTGTTGTTGCGACAATTATTTCCTCGTTTGTTTCTTTAACTCTGAACTTAATGTAGTAAAGTAGTGTTTTCTCCTCCCTATGTTCGAGTTCAGCGTCACTCAATGTTGTTCTGCATCGTGGACACCAGTTTACGGGTCTTTCAGCTTCGTAAATTAGCCCCCTTCTCCATAGCTCAATGAATGTTGCTTGAGTCATTCTCCTATATGTTGGGCTGTCCGTACCATCCCTTATATAGTAAAAGCTGCATCCAAGCCTTTTCCAAACACTTACAAGTTCGCTTTCAACCTTATCTAGAAATTCCCTGCATAGATCAAGGAATTTCTGTCTTCCCTCAGGGGTCTTAGCTAGCTCATGTGGATTAACATTTTTTG
>JAGGUY010000009.1 GCA_021158265.1 Thermoprotei archaeon | reverse complement strand
TCGTTTTCGCATTGGCTAAAGCTTCAGCTACGAAATCGCATTCTAAATCCCCTGAAACAACTATTAAGTTGAAGTTTTCTGATTCAGCATACTCTAAAATGTATTCCAGGTAACTATACTGACAGTGAATATCGCTTATGTGCAGTATTTTGAACATTATTTACCCTTCTAACACTTTATCCTCAGGCTTATGCGGTACCTTAATTACTACAATTTCTAAGGGTTTATCTAGAGCTTCCACAGTATGTTTTTCACCTGGCTCAATAATTAGTATTGAGCCTTCAGTAACATAGTACTCGTTTGTATTCCTTTGCGATTCCACAAGAACCCTACCTCTACCCCTTAGGAAAATGAATATTTCAAAGTGTTCTCTATGGTAATGTTTTCTAGCAGTAGTATTTGAAGGAATAATGACCTTTAACAGGCCTATTTGCTCACTACTTACTTCTAAAACCTCAAAAATACTTCTAAAGTAATTTTCTCTTTCAACAACAGCTATGTTGTCGAAATTAAAGAACTTAACCAAGACCACACAGCCTCTCATAATTTGAGTGTCAGCCTATCGACCCCTCGTCATAGCTTAAACGCTAAGCCTATGTCGACTTCATCATCTGAGAAAACTGTAAACAGGGAACATATATTTAATACTAGCTGTTTCTTCCTTCTGAAGCTAAATAGAAAAGTCTAAAAATAGAGGTTAACGAAAAGAAATAAGGAGGAAAAAGGGCCCGTAGCTCAGCCTGGTTAGAGCGACGGGCTCTTAACCCGTAGGTCCCGGGTTCAAATCCCGGCGGGCCCGCCACAAAACACTTCCCCCATCATACACCCTCCACGTGTTAAGGTGCTTATGTTTTGCTATATGAAATAGGCGATGGCATCTCCATTGTGGCTGGTTATCCGGGATTATTTCTTACGAAACATGACTCATTAGTTATTGCAGATGTTCATTTGGGCTTTGAAAGCTCTATTTCGGAAAGTGGAATATATGTTCCAAGAAGGCAGTTGGCTAAAACTCTTGAAACCTTAGATGAAATGATTAAAATTACTAAGCCAGCTCGGGTAATTATAAATGGTGATTTAAAACATGACTTTAGTAGGTTGCTAAGGCAGGAGAGAGAGGAAATAGTGAAGCTTATAGATTTTCTTAGAAGTAAAGGGGTTGGTGAAATAATTGTTGTTAGGGGAAATCACGATAACTACGTTTCTCTAGTGCTTAGGGATTTAGGTGTAAACTTTGTTGATAAGTTAATTATAGGTAAAATAATGATAACTCATGGTCATGAGCTTTTTGATCCTCGAAAATACGATGTAGAAATAATAATCATAGGTCATGAACATCCCAGTATAAGTTTAAGGGATGAATTAGGGATAGCATATAAGTTCCAATGCTTCCTGAAAGGGAAGCTTATAACAAACCATGAAATAGTAGTTCTAGCTCATATGAGCCTTTATGCTTCGGGAAATCCTGTAACACTAGATAGGGAATCTTATCTTTCACCTATAGTTAAAAAGTACGGTTTAATAGAATATTTCAAACCTTACATTGTGGATAAAGAGGTGGGTGTTTTAGAGCTTCCCATGCTTAAAGACTTGGTAATGATGTAGATATTTTAGGGATTTTTAAACAGTTATACTAGGTAAGTTTATAAAATTTAAAAAGCTTCTTAAACACTGTAAATGCTATTTTAGAGATGGCGCTTATGGCGACACCTAGGATTAGTGTTAAAATAGAAAACATAGTTTCAACAGTAACTCTAGACCAAAAAATAGACCTTTACGCTATTGAAAGAAGCATCCCCGGTGTAGAATACAATCCTGAACAGTTCCCAGGACTTGTGTTTAGACTTGATAGACCAAGGGTTACCGCACTAATTTTTAGCTCAGGAAAAATGGTAGTAACAGGAGCTAAAAGCACAGACAATTTGAAGAGAGCTGTTAAGAAGATAATTAAGATTCTAAGGGAAAACGGCATAATAATAACGGGTAGGCCAAGAGTTCAAATACAAAACATTGTTGCCTCAGCAAACCTAGGTGTTGAAGTTAACTTAGAGATGGCCGCGTTACTACTAGAAAACTGCATGTACGAGCCAGAACAGTTCCCAGGACTCATATATAGAATGGATGAGCCAAGAGTAGTGCTTCTAATTTTCAGTTCTGGAAAAATGGTAGTAACAGGGGCTAAGAAAGAAGAGGAAATCTATGAGGTAGTTAAGAAAATCTACCATAAGCTAGATGAGCTGGGATGCCTAAGAAAGTAAAACTTTTTCTTTCCACCCCTACCTAAATTAAGCATCGGGTTTAGGGATTGATACTTAGCGATTTCGACTTAAAAAACTATATTAAATCAGGTAGGCTCAAAATAGAGCCTTTTGACGAATCAATAATTAGAGAAAACGGTTTAGACCTTAGACTGGGTAATAAAATAGCTAGATTAAAGAGAACCGATAAGGTCCTAGATGTTTTAAACGCTCGCGAAGCAAATATTGAAGATTTTTATGAAGTAGAAGAAGGAGAAGAATTCGTAATATACCCTAACGAGCATGTCTTACTTCATACATTAGAGTACATCAAGCTACCGCCTGAGCTCATGGGATTCGTAAATTTAAGAAGCACATACGCTAGACTTGGCATAATGGCTCCTCCAACAATAATTGATGGAGGGTTTGAAGGGCAATTAACAATTGAGCTTATAGGTAGTTCGTTTCCCGTAAAATTATGTGCGGGAATAAGGTTTATACACGTGGTTTTTGCCAAACTTTCAAGCCCTATCGAGAAGCCATATAGCGGAACTTATCAGGGCCAACGCGGAGTTACATTACCTAAGATCTTCGGGAATTACCAAATAATCTAACGTAGAGATCAACAATATCCTCCTTATTAACATAAAACTTACCGTTTTTAACATGAACCCTTACACCTTCAAGTTTAAGAAGTTTAGCCTTGAATTCTATGGAACCACCCCTATATCCTCCGATTTCACCGCTAGAACGTACCACTCTATGGCAAGGTATTTCTATTAGCCTCTCATTTTTAGCTAAAATTCTTCCCACAACTCTAGGATGTATGTTAAGAATTTTAGCTATAGAACCATATGTTGTAACTTTCCCTATAGGCACTAGCTGTATAAGCGTGTAAACGAGTTCTTTTAGGAAATTACCCATTTTTAATACCGTTCGCCCGAAAGTGGTACTTTATTGTTTTTGATGGTCATTTATGTTCACCCTTGGGTTCATCACGGTCTCCTCGGGGCTCTTCACCACCCTTCCAGGGGGCGGTTCTCGGAAACCCGAGGCCACCAATAAATTTATTAGGTAATAGCGGTTTATAAGTTTAGAACATGATGAAGTAATGAGAAAACATAAACTAGACAGGCACACAACATCAGCACACATAATAGCCTTAAGAGGACTTAACCATAAATCAATATAAACTCCCCCAATAAACATAAAAAACCATACTACCCCTTAATGAAAACACTTATTCACACTAAGTTTTTCTTAAACCTAGGCTACATATTATATAGTTTAGTGAAGCAATGATGAGCAGGCTAGGAGCCGAATTTGGTGATGGAGAAGGTAGGCCTCTGAGCTAAAAACTTTAGCGAAGTGTAAATATATGGCTTCTAAGGAGAACACGTGGGAGAAAATTGTCAGGGAAATTAAGGAGTGTAAGAAATGTAGACTTCATAAGTATAGGAAAAACCCTGTTCCCGGAGAAGGATCTTTAAATGCAAAAATAATGTTCATAGGTGAAGCTCCTGGAGCTAAAGAAGATGAACAAGGCAGACCATTTGTGGGTGCAGCAGGTAAGCTTTTAACAACATTACTCGAGAGCATAGGGTTAAAGAGGGAAAATGTTTTCATAACAAACGTTGTTAAATGCAGACCTCCGCATAACAGAGATCCTTTAGATGATGAAATAAGTGCTTGCTTACCATACCTAGTAGAGCAAATAAACATTATTAAACCTAGAATCATTGTTACATTAGGCAGGATTTCAACTAAAACAACATTTCAGCTTGGAGGTTTAGTCTTTAAAAGCATGAGCAAAGATAGGGGTGTTATTAGAGAAGCAAAGATAGGCGAAGTAGAAGTTAAAATACTCCCAACATATCATCCAGCAGCAGCACTTTACAATCCCAAGTTAAGGTCTAAGATAGAAAGTGATTTTAAAGCATTAGCTAAAATCTATAAGAGCATAGAGGAGGGCAGTAAGAAAAAATACACGCTACTTGATTTCCTGAGGGAAAATTGATGGTTAAAGTAAGGAAGCCAAACGACATTTTAAGATACGGCTACCGCTATCTTCTATCGTACCCTAAAATGATACTTCCCTTCATGATATATGAAGCCGGAGTTATTGTTGGACAAGCGGTAATAGTAATAGCCTCTCTTTCCCTACTAAGCTATTTTAAAGCATTCAATCTAATCCCCAAAATCGTAGAATCTATTGAGGCTAGAAATTTCGAAGCACTTGCATCACCCGAAATAATGCAGCCAATACTTATAACATTAGGCATCGCCGGTATAGCGTATATGTTGATAAGAATAGTCTTTGATAGCTTCGTAAAAGCAGGTCTTTACCCATTCCTTCAGAAAGTACTTATCGAGAGAGAGGTTAGTACGAAATATTTCTTAGAAGAAGCATTCAGGAACTGGGCTTTGGTGTTTAAAACAAACATGCTAATATATTTCTTCGCTACAATACCGCTAATTCCTTCGCTAATACTTTTCTATTCGAGCTTTGAAAAAATAATTGCTGGATCTATTGAGGAACTTGGTTTTTCAGCCTTAACATTTATTGCTGGAATATTCTTAGCATTGATTATCTATTTAGCGCTGGTTTTCGCTCCGATGGCTGCATCAATAGATGAAAACTCACCGCTTCAGAGCATTATTAGGAGTGTTTTGATGGCTAAAACTGAGGCTGGCGCGATAATACTTTACTTTTCAGCACTAGTTGCAGTAACACTTGTAGCTATAGCTGTTGAATCGGCTGTTAAATCATTCTATATAACATTAGGCAGCTTAGTTAGTACAGTAATTAGCTTAGCAATAATCCCTATTCTCCATCTATACCTTGTAGCAGTCTACGAAACACACAACAATGAAACCCTACTTGAACCCTCAAAAGCGAGGTTAACGTTTAAGCTAATGTATACAACGTTAAATAAGGGTTTAAAGCTCATAAGGATATTCTTTACAACGAAATACGGTTTAATAGCGCTGATAGTAACATTTATCGTTTTCCTTATAGGCTTTACTTTAGGATACTTAACTGTTGATCCTGAGATAAGATCCATCCTCATAAACTCGGGAATTATTGTTCCAGGAAGACTGAATCCCGAATTTAGGGTGTATAATAGAATATTCCTTGGACTAGATATTTTCTTCCATAACTGGAGGACTTCTCTTTCGACAGCAATGTCAGGTATCGCTTATGCCATACCTTCAACAATATCTACTCTCTTCAACGGCTACGTCATAGGTGTCGTTTATGCTACAATAAATGATCCCATAAAAGCGTCAGCTATAATTCTACCTCACGGAATATTAGAAATACCAGCGTTTCTTCTGGCTAGCGCATCAGGCATTCTTTTAGGATTTAAAATGATAATGTTGAGGGGAGATAAGGTTTCTTTAGAAGAAGTCACTATTGATCTTGAAAGAACAGCGATTTTCATAATAGGTCTTTCACTTGTTTTCTTAGTGGCAGGTATTATAGAATCTAATGTAACCCCGATAATTGCTGAAATGGCTGGATGGAGCTAATGCTTCCTCACCCGGAAAGCAGAGTTCACAATATTATCGATAATGTTTTCGTACTTTAGCCCCCACTCCTTACTGAAGGTTGCGATCGAATATATTTTTTCAACACTAGTTATCGGTACATCGTATAGGTTTAAGTGGTAACTTTTAGCTTTACCTCCAGCTTCATTTAGTATTAGAAGAGCTGCCGCAACGTCAACATTTCTAAGCTTAGATCTTAGATCAAGAAATATTCCTGCAACGGATTTTGCTACATACACTATGTCTAAGCTTGCTGAACCTAAGCTTCTAAGCTTAAATGCTCCAAACTCTTTTTCTAACTCCTTAAATACATCGTATGATTCGTAATTTAAATAGCCGAAAATAAACGGCGGCCCTATGTTTTTAGGTTTAATAAGTTCTTTACCGTTTTCAAGAGCCCCATAGCCCTTAATTGCATAGTAAATGTTTTCCCTAAATATTTCAGAAACAACACCTATTAAAATATCCTTTAATGTTGCTTTTTTAGAGTACTTAGCTACTGCAATGCTTACTGTAGCGTATGGTATATTTGCGGTGTAATTGTTGCTTCCATCTAATGGGTCTATTATGACAATATATTCTGGTTCTGTGCTGAACGCCTTGCATCCAAATTCTTCACTAACAAATAGTGCATTAACATGTTCCCTTCTGAAAACGTCAAGAATTACATTTTCGGATTCAATATCGAATCTTCTAGTAACGTCTTCCTTACTCCATTTAACGAACTCGGTAAAGTATTCGTTACCTTGAATGTCCCTTAGCCATTGCGAAGCTGTCTTGGCAGCTTCAATAGTTATTGAAGCTAGGGTTTTTAGGTCATAGCTCATATTAGGTCACCGACTAAACTATTAGGTCTCTTGGATAAGTTGATAGTATGGTATTTCCGGATTCTGTTATTAAAACGTCGTCTTCTATTCTTACCCCTCCTAATCCCTTAATGTAGACCCCTGGCTCTACAGTCACCACCATTCCGGGCTTTAATATTTCATCGGATTTGGAGCTTAACCTAGGAAACTCATGTACGTCAACACCTATGCCGTGTCCTAATGAGTGGATAAAGTATTTTTCATAACCATACTCTTTAAGCACATTTCTCGCTATAGAGTCGGCTTCTGAAGCCTTAATTCCCGGTCTAATATTCCTTATAGCTTCTTTTTGAGCTTCGAGAACAGCGTAGAAAATGTCTTTAAGCTTTTCGCTTACGCTTCCTAAACTCAGTGTTCTTGTTAAGTCTCCGCAGTATCCTTCATATTTAGCTCCTATATCTACAACTATAAGCTCCCCTTTCCTAATAGGCTTCGTAGACGCTATCGCATGAGGCAATGCAGAATTTGCGCCGGAAGCTATTATGCTCGGAAACGCTACTTCAAGACCTCCATTAGTTTTAAATGCGTATTCTATTTTAGCAGCTAGCTCTAACTCTCTAATACCTTCTCTAAGAGATTCGAGAGCTACAGCGAAGCCTATTTCAGTTATTTTTATTGCCTTCTTAATAGCATTTATTTCTTCAAATGTTTTTACAGATCTCACATTCATAATGTCCTTCGAAATGTCCACGAATTTTATATTGCCGTTGTTCTTTGAAAGAGCAGATATTAGCCAGAAGCTAACTTTATAGTAAGGTAAACCTACCTTATTACATTTACATTCCTCTAAAGCTTCCTTAATTGTCTTTTCAAATCTTTCCTCATAGACGTGTACTTCAGTATTTTTGGATTCCTCTAGGGCTCTTTCATACTCTAATTTTGGAACATAAAGTTTTGGGGCTCCATCTTTAGGAACAATTAATGCTATTCCTTCAAATCCCTTGAACCTTGAGATGTAGAATATGTTGGAGAGATCTGTGAAGAGTAAGCAGTCAACATTTCTTTTTTCAATAATTTCTCTTACTCTTTCCACAATAGGCTTTGCCATTCAATTCACCATTTAAGTGTTCCAATAGTTCGTAACTACTAAAACTATTTAAGATGCTTGGTTTAAGCTATTTTGATGAGGTAAATAATGTCTGAAGATTCTTTGAGGAAACTATATAGGTTAATGCTGTTTTTCGTACTAATTGTTTCAGTAGTCAACACTATGCTTACACTCATTAAACTCATATTGTTTGAAAGAGAAATTCTTGACTATATGTTCTTAATCTTATGGTTTATTGCGTCATTAATCTTCACGATTATTTTAAGGAGAAACATTGCTAAGTAAATTGGGAAGCTCCCAAATACCTTTAATCACATAGTGTGCTCCATGAGCTTTTAAGAGTTCTTCGCTTTTAAGCCCCGTTAGAACACCTATTGTAATTACTCCTGCTTTTCTACCTGCTTCCATATCAACCCAGTAGTCTGCTACGAATATTGTTTCATCACCGCTTACTTGATGTTTTCTTAAAATAAGCGATAGTATGCCTTTTCTTGAGAATAGAAGATCTTCCTCTGAAGGATCCTGTTGCGCAAGAGTGTATACTTCATCCACGTAAGGGTTTAGTTTAAAATGTCGAAGTTCCTTCCATATTTCTTCAGGTTCGGTTTCTCTTCCAGTAGACACTATAACACTTAAGCCTTTACCTTTAAGGTATCTTAAAGTTTCTTTAGCACCACAATATGGTCTATCATATGGGCTAATGAAGCCACTATATGTCCTTCTAAATTTCTTCCAAAAATGTTCTCTCTCACTTTCTGAAAGCGGATTAAGTATTTCTGTAAGCCTATCTTCCTTGAAGTTCTCCACGAATTCTTTGAAGCCTATTTCGTATAGTCCAAAGTTTTTCCTAACCCTATTATAGACAATATAGAATCTGTATATTGTGTTTACCAGTGTCATATCTAAATCTAAGATGGCTATTTTCAGCTTACTCATCCCTTTAAGCCCTAGATTCTTTTGGCTACAGTTTAGCTTATAACCTAGCTTATTTTAAGTATTCTCTAATAGGTGCTTTGAAAGCATGGGTAGGAGGAAACCACTATTAGCAAGCGGAGATATCGTTGGAGATTATGAGCCTCTTTTTAAGTATTGGGAGTTAGCGAAAAGCATAGATAAGAGTATAGCTGAAAATGCTACGTTAAAGAATGAAGATTTCGATTACTTATTGGAAGTGCTTTCCAAAAGAAGAATAATCAGTCTAATTGAGCTTCTCAACGAGCTTGAAGAATACATGCTAGGTAGGGTTGATGCTGAGGTAGCGGCTAAAGCGTTAAAAGAAGTTTATAATGTAGAGTATGGTTTGGAGGATGCTAGAAGAAGGATAGCTAGAATCCTAGCTGGATGGCTTATTGAAGCAAGTAGTATATGGGGTGACATTAGACTTAAAGGACCTTTACATTGAAACTAAGGAAACCGAAGTAGAAGGCATGTTTAAAACAGTTGAAGATAGTTTAGAGTATGTTCATGAGCAATATACGAATGAAGAAGTTTTATCTCTTCTTAGACCTTATGTTGCAGAATGGTTTAAACGTAAGTATAGTAGTTTTACCCCAGCTCAGCTATTAGCAATACCTGAGATTAAGAAGGGAAATAATGTACTCATATCTTCACCTACAGGTACGGGAAAAACCTTAGCTGCATTCTTAGGGATACTTGATGAACTATTTAAGCTTGGTGAGGAAGGTAAGTTAGAGGATCACGTTTATGTTGTTTATGTTAGTCCGTTAAGAGCTTTAAATAATGATATGAAACGGAATCTGATAGAGCCTCTTAAGGAAATATCTGATGTAGCTAGGAAGCTTGGCTATGAAATTCCGGAGATAAGAGTTGCTGTTAGAACTAGTGATACAAAACCTTATGAAAAGCAGCGTATGATAAAAATACCACCACATATACTCATTACTACTCCCGAAAGCTTCTCAATAGCGCTTGTTGCTCCTAGATTTAGGGAAACTCTTAGGAATGTTAAATGGGTTATTGTTGATGAAATACATGAGTTATGCAGTAGTAAGAGAGGAGCACATTTAAGCTTAGCAATAGAGAGGCTAGAGAATTTCGTTGGACATAGGCTTATAAGGATAGGTTTAAGCGCAACAATAGCGCCCCTAGATGAAGTAGCGAAGTTCCTTGTAGGTTTCGAAGATAACGGTAGGCCGAGAAAGTGTAAGATTGTTGATGCTAGATTTGCAAAACCTTTTGAAATAAGAGTTGTTAGTCCTCTTAAAAATATTGCAACAGCATCAGCTAGTGAAATTAGTGAAGCAATTTATTCAACACTTAAAGACATAGTACTTAAGCATAGAACGACACTTGTTTTCACAAATACCCGTAGTGCTACTGAACGAGTAGTCTTTAAGCTTAGAAAAATGTTTAAGGAAAACAATGTTCTCGACGCCGATAAAATAGAAGCACACCATAGTAGCTTAAGTAGGGACTTAAGGCTGAACGTTGAAGAAAAACTGAAACGTGGAGAACTTAAAGTAGTTGTTTGCTCAACCTCATTAGAGTTAGGAATAGACATAGGATACATTGATGTTGTAGTTCTACTTAGTAGCCCTAAAAGTGTTAGTAGACTTCTTCAGAGAATAGGTAGAGCTGGACATAAACTAAGCAACGTTAGCAAAGGGATAATTGTAGTTGTAGATAGAGATGACCTAGTTGAATGTACAGTTCTAGCTAAAGCTGCTTTAGAGAGGAGAATAGACAATGTTAGAATACCTAAAAACCCGCTAGATGTTCTAGCGCAACACATTGTTGGAATGGCTCTCGAGAGGAAATGGAAAGTTGATGAAGCATTTAGGCTTGTTAGGAGAAGCTATAATTACCATACCTTATCGTTTAATGATTTCATGAGCGTACTTAAATACTTAAGTGGAAAGCTTGTTAATCTTGAGCATCAAAGAGTTTATGCTAAAATATGGTTAGATGAGGAAGAAGGAGTCTTCGGTAGAAAGGGGAGAGGAAAGACGCGAATGATATATTACATGAATAGTGGAACAATACCTGATGAAGCTAAAATAACTGTAATTTCGGATAATGGAAAATACATAGGTACAATAGATGAGCAATTTCTACAGATACTTTTACCAGGAGATATTTTCGTCCTAGGCGGGAGAACATATAAGTTCATAAGGAGCTACGGTTCATTAGCCTTAGTTAAACCTGTAGAGGGAGAAAGACCTACCGTACCTACCTGGTTTAGTGAAATGTTACCGCTATCTTACGATTCAGCTTTGCTTGTTGGTGAATTTAGAAGGAAGATAGCCAGCATGATAGATGAGGGAAAAAGCGAAGGGGAAATCTTAAGGTTCATAATGGAGCATTACTATGTTGAGGAACATGTTGCTAAAGACATTTATAAGTACATTCTAGAACAATATCGTTTTACTCAAGGCATTGTTCCAAACGATAAGTTGATCTTAATTGAAGTGTTTGATGAAGGTTCTAAGATCAATATAGTGTTTCATACATTATTTGGTAGAAGAGTTAATGACGCGTTAAGTAGAGCATACGCATACGTTCTCTCGAATCTAGCAGGCTCCAATGTTAAAGTAACCGTTACAGATAACGGATTTATGCTAACGATAACTAATATCAATTTATCACAAACTATAATAACTAACCTACTTAGTAAGGTGAAATCGACGAATATTGACGAGATATTAAGGAGAGCTCTAAAGAATACGGAGCTTCTTAAACGAAGATTTAGACATTGCGCTCAACGATCATTCATGATACTTAAAAGATACATGGGCAGAGAAAAGTCAGTCCATAGACTACAACTTAACGCCCAAAACTTACTGAAGGTGGTTGAGGAGATAAAGGACTTTCCCGTGCTTAAGGAAACATATCGTGAAATTTTAGAGGACTTTATGGATATTAAGCATGCTAAAGAGGTTCTTAAGAAGATGGAGGCGGGAGAGATAGAAGTTAGGATTATTACCGGCAAACCTGTGCCTAGCCCGTTTGCCCATAACATAGTTCTTCAAGGGTACTCTGACGTAGTTCTTATGGAGGATAGGAGAGCATTACTTAGAAAGCTCTATGAAAGAGTTTTAGAGTACATGAGAACTACTAAATAGTTGCCTTTACAAGCATATCCACAATACTAGGTACTATAAGGAAGCTTATGAGCGAAACAAGCAAGACTATTGAAGCTCTTAAGGTATTTTTCAATGTTAAGTCAATAATTTTACTTGTTAATAGTGAAAGTATAAGGGAAGCTTCAATGATTGTTATTTTAAGCATTGAAATAATGGATTTCTCTAAAGTTATTCCCAAACTTGATAAAAGCAAGGCTATTTCTGAAAAGGACACTAAACTTATGAGCTTAAGTGTTAGAAAGAGCGAAAATATCAAAATAAGTGGTGTAATGTAAGCCAGTATTTCGTAAAGTCTTAGGGAGCTTCTGGCTTCCCTTCTAAACTGCATAACGTCAGAAACATGTTGCGTAAGATTTTCGAGAATTGCCGGTGTTCCTCCACCGCTTTCCTCAATTTCTCTTAAGATAAACATTGTATAGTCGAAAAGCCATGAGCCGGTTTTAGGAAGTTCTCTAAAGCCAAGGCCAGCTCTAATATTCATAGCCACCTTATTAAGATACTTATCAAGGTTCTTATTGTATTTGCGGAATGTTACAAGCCTTACAATTGCTTGGGCGGGCGTAAATCCAAGCTTTCTAAACTCGGTTATATCTCTTAAGAGCTTCGGTAATCCATTTTCAATATCTCTTAGGGTTTTCTCCTTAAGCTTATACGTTATACCATAAGATAAAGCAAATGTTGAAAGTGCTGCAACTATGGCAAGTAAATAATCATTCAACACATAGTTTGTTATAATAAAAAATGTTAGAGATAGAGCAAG
The DNA here is from genome assembly GCA_021158265.1 of Thermoprotei archaeon. Taxonomy (GTDB): domain Archaea; phylum Thermoproteota; class Thermoprotei_A; order EX4484-217-1; family EX4484-217-1; genus DRYM01. The sequence continues at coordinate 20,262 of JAGGUY010000009.1, read as the reverse complement.
ACTTAGTAGTATGTGCTCCTTTGAAATGCTTATGTAGAATATATTTTCGGGAATTAAGGACTCTATAAGCATAAGCGATAATATGAATGCTACTGGTAGAATAATGAAATTTAATAGGATAATCATAGGTATAAATCCTTTAGAAAGTATTAAAGAAGCTAAAAGAATAATCATTATTGAAACTGTGAAAAATGCTGTTAACGATTCACCTAAGTCCATGCTTCTTTCAACAAACATTTTCCATTGAAACCTTAGTTCTTTAAAATAATCTTTAACTTTTTCGTGAAGATATCTTACTAAGTCTCCACCGCTCTTATATATTGAAGTATAACCGTAAAGTAAGTCTTGAAATTGCTTATAAGGACTATTCTTTGCCAACGCGTCAAGAGCTGATAGAGGATCTTTACCTAGGAGTCTAACATCTCTGAGAAAAACCATGGCCTCTTTTCTAATGCTTTTAAAAGTATTGCTTCTAGCTACCTTATACAGCGACATGTGTAAGGGGATCCCAGCTGACTGGAGAGTTGCTATGTATAGTGTGAAGTAGGGTAATTCCTTCCTTAAACCATTGCTTCTTTTAGCCATAAGATTCTTTAAATAAGCGTAAAATATAGCTTGAGGCATTAACGGCAAAATAAATGATAGAACTATGAGGAAGTATAGGCTATTTAGAATCGCTATAAGTAATAGGGTAAAGGAGGGTATGAGCAGAATTAGTGATATAATAAGCAATATGCACTGCTTCTTAATAGTTGAGTTATAACACCCCGCTTTTAAAGCATCTGATGAAAGCCTCTTATCGAGAAAGAACACTATTTTCTTTAATAAGTTGTTTTTGAGAACTAAGGCACAAAGCTTCGCTTCTAATGAACACATGTTTTTCCTTTTCATTACATAATCCCTCTCCTTTGATAATAGAACTTAAATAGCCTTTCAGAAACCACCTCGTAATCAAAAGCTTCATCCTCAACTAGTTTTTCAAGAAAACCTTGTCTTTCTTTTAATTCCCTACATATATCACTTTCCGATAAACCGTATCTTTCGGCAATTACCTTTAATCTATAGCTTCTCTCTAAAACTTCATCTACATCGTCAGGTCTATGAGTGTCTGTTTTTGGATCCCAAGAGAAAATTTTTATCTTCTCCACCCTATCTCCATTAACAACGATTTCGTAAATATCCGTTAATCTTCTAACAACTCTTCCTGTTGTAGCAATTCTAAGCTTTCTCATAACAACTATGGACCAAATAAGAGATAGGAATGACTGTTTAACATTAAGTGGAGGAGATGTCAATCTTAAAATCATTGATTCGACATTATCCGCATGGAATGTAGTTAATCCTCCATGACCACTAGCTGCTGCTTGAACAAGTACTTGAACTTCTTCTCCTCTAACCTCTCCTATGATTATGTATTCCGCTCTTCTTCTCCAAGCAAACTTGACTAAGTCGTTAAGATCTATGTTAATCCATGAATCTCCTGGAACATATGATCGTCTAGTGTATAGGGGATCCCAGTGAGTATGTGGTAGACGAAGTTCTGGTGTGTCTTCAACTGTTATTACTCTGGCATCGGGCGGTATCAATGTAGCTAGAGATTGAAGTAGTGATGTTTTACCTGTAGCCATAGCTCCTATTATGAAAACAAGTCCTTGAGCTTCAACAATAAGCCATAGATACGCTGCTTCGAGAGGACTTAGGGTTTTAAGCATGAGTAAATGCGTTATTGTTAATGGGCTATTTGGGAACTTTCTAATCACAAAACTCGAGCCTCTACCACTAACTTCCTTCGATAATGTAAGAGCTACTCTATGTCCTTCGGGTAGGCGAGCTTCTAGAATGGGATATGCTGTTGAAATATGTTTTCCCGTTTTTAGAGCAAGTTTCTGTATAAAGGAGCGTAGTTCTTCTTCATTTGTAAAGTAAATGTTTGTATCTAACCAGTAGAATTCCGAAATATCTCTATGAACTACTGCTACAGGTATTCCAGGTCCTTCAACTGCGATTTCCTCTACCCTAGGATCTTTCATTAGCACATCTATTTTGCCATAGCCTACAACATCTCTGACGATGTAGTAGTGAAGTACATCATAGTATTCTTCATACTTAGACTTTATACCTAATTCTTCTGCTATTTCTTCAAGTACGGATTCGATGTATCCTATAGGGTCTTTCTCTATGAAAATGGGCTTTAAATTTCTATAGAGATATCCTGTTAACATGTCGTAAAGCTCTTTTGCTTCGCCAAAGATTTGGGGTTCTTTAACTATGTAGTACCCTTTTCCCTCCCTTTCTACGATAAGTATTTGTGCTTCACCAACATTGTATTCTAGTAAAATTTTATCTTCAGAAATTTCCTCAGTAAGCGTCATTTTCTTATTCACCAAAAAAGTAATGTAAAAAATGTTAGTTGTTTTATTATCTTAATTAGTGTTGGCTATGCTTACTCTGCTTTAACTATCTCTTGGAATACTTTTACGCTTCCGTCAGGTGTCTTAACCTTTATTATTACTGGGTACTCGTATCCTCTTTCGAAAGTTGCTTGAGTTGGCGATATTACTTTGCTGTAGGTGAAAGTATCGCCTGACCTTAATTCTTCAGGTGTTGCAAATGTGTCGGTAAAGTTGCCTATAGAAATCTCAATCACTTTTAATTCTGTATTTCCTACGTTCTTTGTTGAAATATAAAATGCTGCTGATCCGTCGCTAAGTATCTTCAGTTGTTTATCTATTGTTTGTAAGCTTAGAACTGTTGTTGAGGCTGTTGCTACAGTGTTCATGAATCTGTACACTACTAATACTCCGGCTATGGATATTGAAACTAGCAATAGTGTTGCTATTATCGGAGATAGTGCTTTCTTATTTCTTAGGAAGCTTTTTCTCATTTTATTACCCGTAAATACATAACTTATTTAAAAAGTAGAGGTGACCGAAAGTATTAGCATAAAGGTTTTATGACATAAGAACGCTCTATCTATTTTAGACACGAAAAATTTAGGTGTCTTATTTTGAGTGGAAATGAGAATATTGTAGCATACGTTCTACTAAATGTAGCATTAGGTAAAGAGGCTACGTTAAGAGAGGAAATTTCAAAATTAAACTATGTTACTGAGGCGAAAATAGTCTATGGCGAATACGATATTGTTGTTAGGATAGAAGCTCCTACACTAACGATACTAGACAAACTGGTTAGTACTATTAGAAGAATGAGTGGAGTACTTAAAACAGTGACACTAATAAGCACAAGCTAGTGAGGAATCCTCAGGTCGCTCCACCTTTCTTCATAACGTATCCGAACGTCCCTGTTTCCTCATCGGACATGTTAATCTCTCACGTTAGCAGAATATAAGTGTTTTAGGGTAATGACAATGAAGCTCAAAGCTATAGCATATAGTTCATCCGCAAATTTAGGACCGGGATACGACGTATTAGCTATGGCTATAGATCTCTTTTACGACGAAGTCATTGTTGAAATAAAGAAGTCAAGCACTACACGTATAGAAACAGTTAATGTTAGCGGCCCCTATAGCAGCTATGTACCAATAAGTGAAAACACAGCTACAGCTGCTGCCAAAGAATTTCTTAAAAGATACAATATAGAGGCGGAAATTAAGCTCAAAATAGTAAAAAACGTTCCCGTAGGTAGAGGGCTTGGTAGTAGTGGTGCGACAGCCGCGGCGACAGTAGCCGCACTAGCAAAGGCATTTAATATAAGCAATGTTAATGAGCTAGTTAAAATAGCCGCTGAAGGAGAAAAAGCTGCTGCAGGAGCACCGCACCCAGATAATGTTGCAGCAAGCTTGCTTGGCGGAATAGTTCTTATATACAGTAGAAGACCCTTGAAAGTAGTGAAGATCCCGTTAAAGATTAAGCCAAAAATTATAATCATATCTCCAGAACCCTCAATAATTAAGGATAAAACAAAATATGCAAGATCCTTAATTCCTAAAATGATTCCTTTAGAAAATGTTGTTTTAAATACTGGAAGAATAGCAGCGCTAATTACGGGGTTTATAACAGGAAATCTAAAGTTAGCTGGCGAAGGTATGGAAGATTCAATAGTTGAACCTGCTAGAAAACCTATACTACCATTATATTTTGAAGTAAAAGAGAAATTAAAGAACATGGGTGCCTTAGGAGTATGCGTTAGCGGAGCCGGACCCTCAATACTTGTAATGTTTGAGCCCAATGTTTCGAAACAGACTCTTGAGAAAATAAAAGAGTATATTGTCGAAGAATATTCTAGGAGAGAAATTAAAACACACATTTATGAGGCAAGCATCGCTGATGGCGCAAAAGTAGAAATCATTGAAGGATAAAGTTTTTCTCATACTCCCACTTATCATTAAACTGGATGATGCGGTGGGCAGCCTCTGAAAAATGATGACCCCTAGTCTCACGCTGACACTCCGAATCGATAGATAATTGGAAAACTTATAAGCAATAATTCATCAAAAATAATTGAAGTAACAATCTGTTTTTGGTGATTAATATATGCAAGGTGTGGGTTTCGACGTAGGATCATTCCTATTCTGGCTATTATTGCTGATGATATTCTTATCACCAACACTACAGTATAAGAGCTTAAAAGCTGCAAGACTTAAGCTAATTAAACACATGGAGCAGAAATACAATTTTAGAGTTATAACAATGATACATAGACAGGAGAGAATAGGAATCTTCGGAATACCAGTATATAGATTCATAGATATTGAAGATTCTGAAGAAATACTTAGAGCGATAAGAACGACTCCTCCAAATAAGCCAATAGCACTAATACTTCACACACCAGGAGGCTTAATATTGGCTGCAACACAAATCGCATTAGCCTTAAAAAGACATCCTGCAAAGAAAATAGTCATCGTGCCACACTATGCTATGAGCGGTGGAACACTTATAGCATTAGCAGCGGACGAAATCTGGATGGATAGAAGCGCGGTTCTAGGACCCGTAGACCCACAAATCGCCACACAGCAAGGAATACACTTACCAGCACCCTCAATACTAAAAGTAGTTAGGGAAAAAGGTAAGGAAGCCTCCGATCAAACATTAATTTTAGCCGACGTTGCAGAGAAGGCATTAAAGGAAGTTCAAGAGATAATTAAAAAGTTACTGGAAGGAAAGGTTCCCCCAGAAAAGGCAGAGGAAATAGCTAAAACCTTAACTGAAGGAAAATGGACGCATGATTATCCCCTAACATTTGACGAAGTTAAGGAATTAGGACTTCCGGTAAAAGAAAACATACCACCGGAAGTATATAGCTTAATGGATCTATATCCACAAGCCCATCAGCATAGACCGGGAATAGAGTATTTACCTTATCCTAGATATCCTGTTCCAAGTATTGATAGACATAGATAACTTTAGTTAGTTAGTGAATATGTTATTTTTCCACCAAACTTTTTAATTTCACTAATCCATTCTTCGGGAACATTTCCATTCTTTATGACAAAGTACGGTTTAAGTTTAGTATCTACGGCAATGGCTAAGACACTTATTATATCTTCAATTCTAGGCTTATCTAATTCAGCATAAAGGAAAACATCGCTACCATCCTTAACCACCCTAATACAGTGTTCTATTCCCGAAATACCTTTCACTTTAACTTCTTCAAGTTCTAGCTTATTTTTCTCCTTAAACATACTAGGCACCACTCTATCCTAACATACGTTATTCTAAAGTTTAAGGGTGTGTTCAATATTTTCCCAAGCCCACTAAATAAGTGCTGGAAAAAACTCGATTAAACATGGTCTATTTAAAGTAGTAGGTGACCATGAAACAATACTAGCGAGTTATTTTAAAGCAAATATTTAAACATAGATTCTTTAGAGCCACTGTGAGGTTGGAAAAGCATGAGCAAATCTAGACCAAGTTTTAAGTACAAGGTAATACTCTCAGATTTAGATGGTGTACTATGGAGAGGAAGCAAAGTACTCTATGAGAACATTGAAGTTCTAAAGACCTTAGCAAATGAAATGAACATTAAAATTTACTTTACGACAAACAATTCAACAAAGTCAAGAGAGGAATATGTGAGTAAGCTGAAAAGCTTAGGATTCACAGTCACAACGGATTATGTAATAACAAGCGGTTCGTTAACGGCAAAGATACTTAGGGAAAAATATGGTGAAATAAGCGTTTACGTCATAGGTGAGAAAGGATTATATGAAGAACTAGCAATGAGAAATTTAGGAATTGCTAGAAGAAGAAAACCGGAAGCTGTTGTTGTAGGTTTAGATAGAAAACTAACTTATAAAAAATTAGCTAAAGCCTTAGATTACATACTTAACGGGTCATTATTTGTTGCCACAAATACTGACGCAACACTACCAACAAATGGCAAGGTAATTCCGGGTGCAGGTTCAATAGTTGCCGCCCTCATAGAAGCTTCGGGAAAGAAACCTGATATGATCGTAGGAAAACCTGAACCCTGGATGTATCTTGAAGTTTTGAAACGAGAAAGCATTAGTAAAGATAAGGTGTTAGTTATTGGTGATAGATTAGATACGGACATTTTAGGAGCAAACAGGCTAGGCATAGATTCCCTACTCGTCCTTACAGGCGTTACTTCAAAAACAGATTTAGCGAAGTCATCAACTAAACCAAAATATGTCTGCAATAATCTAAAATGTTTATTAAACAATCCGAGGATTTTATAATTTAAATTAGTTATTCAATGTATTTTAACACTTAATGATGTAATTCTTAATACATGTCTTTAAACGCGTAATAGACACCCTCACAATTGACGAACATGGCCGCTATTAGACCTACAATTTATCTATGGGAAGTTAGTAAAGTATAGTATGTAACTTAAACTAGCCTTATGAGGTCTATAAAGCCATGAGTGGAATCCATGATGTTCTAAAACAGTACCTTACTGATGAAGTTATAAAGGTAATTGATATTACATTAAAGCATAACAGATGGAGAAAAAGAGAATGCTTAAACATGATACCCTCAGAAAACGTTATGTCGCCTCTTGCTGAAATGGTTTATTTAACTGATATGGGTCATAGGTATGCTGAGGGATGGCCTAGGAAAAGATACTATCAGGGACTCATATATGTTGACGAAATGGAACTTTATCTTCAAGAGTTAATGTCGAAGCTCTTTAAAGTAAAATATGTTGATGTAAGACCGATCTCAGGTACAACCGCTAACTTATCAGCGTACTATGCGATGGCAAAATACGGCGATAAAGCAGTTGTAGTGCCTGTTCAAGCAGGAGCTCATGTAAGCCACACTAAGTTTGGCGGGCTTGGAGCTTTAGGTATACAACAAATAGAAATGCCGTTCGACATGGAAGAAATGAACATCGATGTGGACAAAGCAGCTAAGCTGATAAGGGAGGTTAAGCCGAGATTCGTTACCTTCGGAGGATCAGTATTCCTATTCCCGCATCCTGTTAAAGAGCTTAGCGAAGTAGCACATGAAGTAGGTGCTTATGTACTTTATGATGCAGCACATGTACTAGGTCTTATTGCTGGCGGAAAATTCCAAGATCCAATTAGGGAGGGAGCAGACATAGTAACATCATCGACTCACAAGACATTTCCAGGACCACAGGGAGGAGTAATACTCACAAACAATGAGGAATTATTTAAGAGAGTAAAGAAGGTAGTGTTCCCAATTTTCGTATCAAACCATCACTTGCATAGACTTCCAGCAACAGCAATAGTTGCATTAGAAATGCTACATTTCGGAGAAGCCTATGCAGAACAAATATTGAGAAACGCGAAGACACTAGCTGAAGCATTAGCTGCTGAAGGATTTAAAGTGTTAGGCGAAAAACATGGCTACACTAAGAGTCACCAGGTTCTAATAGATGTTAGAGAGCTTGGAGGTGGAGCTAAAGCAGCTAAACTCCTAGAAGACGCTAACGTTATTGTAAATAAGAATCTGCTGCCATACGATAAGCCAGAAATGATTAAAGATCCAAGCGGACTAAGACTAGGAGTCCAGGAGTTAACAAGATGGGGTCTTAAAGAGGACGATATGAAGGAAGTAGCTAGGTTCTTCAGAAGAGTTCTCATAGATAAGGAAGACCCAGCTAAGGTAAGGAAAGACGTAATAGAATTTAGAAAGAACTTCACAAAAATACATTACACATTCGATGTTCCATTGGAGGAAATTAGAGAGAAATTAGGATTAGGAGCACTACCTCTTCTGGAATAAAAGCTGTAAGCATATTTTAACAATTATTTTAATTTTTTAAAGCAAAATAGGCTTAGTTCTACATTAACTATTAAAACCTCCACAGTTCTAGACATTACTTGGTAAGAGGCGAAAGTAAAGTGCCCTGGAGTATGCTAGAGTACCTAAGAAAAAAACCTGAGATAATAAAGGAGTCATTAAGGAAGAGAGGCTTAGATGTGTCAGTAGTTGATGAAGCAATAAGGCTAGATGCTGAATGGAGAAGGCAATATACTAAGGTAAATCAATTGCGACATAAGCATAATATTCTCTCAAAATCAATAGCCAAACTGAAGGGAAAGGAAAAGGAGAAGGCAATTAAGGAAGCCAAGGAGCTACTTAAAACAATTTCTGAAGAGGAGAAGAGACTGAGGGAACTTGAGGAAGCTAGGGAAAAAATATTGCTTTCATTACCGAACATAGTTCACGAAACTGTTCCTGAAGGCTTAACTGAAGAGGAAAACGTTCCGATAAGGTTTTGGGGTAAGCCTAAAGTATATGTCGGTTTTATTGAGAAATTCAAGGAGCAAACAAGAGGATTTGATGTAGAGTATGAAGTAATACATTGGAAACCTAAAGGACATGCAGACATGCTAACATTTTTAGGGCTAGGAACTACTGAAAAAGCTGGCGAAGTAGCAGGTAGCAGATTCTACTACTTATTTGATGATCTAGTTTGGCTTGACATAGCATTACTTATGTATGCGATAGACTATCTTACGAGAAAAGGTTTCACACTAATATTACCTCCCTACATGTTACGTGAAAAATACTATCTTGGAGTTACAACGCTAGAGGACTTTAGAGACTCCATATATAAGATAGAGGGCGAAGACTTATACCTCATAGCAACCTCTGAACACCCTATAGCCGCGTTACATGCAAATGAGATCATAACTGAAGAAGACCTCCCATTACTGTATGCTGGAATAAGTCCTTGCTTTAGAAAAGAAGCCGGAGCACATGGAAAAGACACTAAGGGAATATTTAGAGTACACCAATTTCATAAGGTCGAACAGTTCGTTTTCAGCAAACCCGAAGAATCATGGGAGTGGCATGAGAAACTCATTAGAAACGCTGAAGAGCTATGGCAAGGACTAGGAATACCCTACAGAATAGTCAATATTGTTGCAGGAGATTTAGGCGCTGTAGCAGCTAAAAAGTATGATTTAGAAGCATGGATGCCTGCGCAAGGAAGATATAGGGAAATGGTTTCATGCAGCAATTGTACTGATTGGCAAAGCTATAGGTTAAGAATAAGGTTCCTCAAGAGGAAAGGTATGGTTAGAGACTATGTTCACACGCTAAATTCTACAGCAATAGCTTCAACAAGGGCGATAACGGCAATACTTGAAAATTATCAGGAAGAAGATGGAACAGTAATTATACCGAAGGTTCTTAGACCATATTTGGAAATGTTTCCGAAAGCGCCTAAAGAATACATTGTCCCAAGAAAAACTAGGCAAAAATAGTTCCGAAAAGGAATGCTAACAAGCCTATAAACATCCACAATAGTATTTGCTTTTTAGTTCTCAATGCCATATGTTTTGAAGGATTTCCAATGAGCTTTATTGAAGAGTATATGAATCCTAGGTCAGCAATAAGAACCAATACTAAATACATATAACCCATTACTCCTAAAATGTAGGGTATTGGACTAAGAAGTATTGCTAAAATGAATAGGAGAAATGCAACTTTAGAAGCATATTTTCCACCATACTTAACGGCTAATGTAAGAACTCCTCTCATTCTATCTCCTTCAACATCAGCAATACCTTTAATTATCTCTCTGGCAGTGTTAGATAGGAAAACCATCAGGAAGAATATTAGCGAAACAACACTAATACCGTCAGCTATTGCGGCACCGAAAATGAAAGGTATTGCTACACAGAAACTTACCATGAAATTACCTAAAAGACCGGTCTTTTTAAACAAAGCATTATATAGTGACGATACTGTGAAAGATGAAAGAGCTAAAAGAAAACATAGCTGATTAATTAGTAGTGAAAATACTAAACCCGCAACTGAAAGCAGTATCGCATATACTATAGCCTCCCTGGGCGATATTAAACCTGAGGGAATAGGTCTATACGGTGCGTTTACAGCGTCTATTTCTTTATCAAAGTAATCATTTAAGACCATAGATGATGCTGTTAAGAAAAAGCCTGTAAGAAAGCCGAGTACTAATTTTTGATAGTGAAGAGGATTGAGTTGTCCTTGTGTTGCAATAAAGTATCCTACAATTACAGCAAATCCCATCATTAACGAATTTATAGGTCTTAGGATATCTAAGTATGCCTTAAGCTTACTCATTTCATCTTAACCTGCTCAACTATTTTCCTTGCAACTTCGTATCCTATTCCAGGTACCTTAATTAAATCCTCAATTTTAGCTTTCTTAAGATCATTAATGGATTTAAAACCTTTTTCGAATAGTGCTCTAGCTCGGACCCTACCTACTTCCCTTAATGTTACGAGCTCCAGTAGCTCTTCTTTAACACCGTACTTAACTCTCTTTCTAACATTGTTTATTTTAGTTATTATCTCTGTGTTGTGAGATACTATTTTAGCTAGTTCACTTAATGAGTAGAGTAGCCAATCAGCTGTTTCAATAAGTCCAAAAATGTCGCCTGGTCCTACACCGTATTTTTCAACAATACTGTCCTCAGATACCTCGTTTATCCAATCACGTAAAAGCATTGTAGTTTTAGCAGCACATGCTATGTCGTATTCGCTTAGAAAACTAAACTTGTACGGATCAATTTGCGCTTCATCTAAGAAATCTAGTAAGAAGTACTCTATGTTTCCTCTATCGTGCTTACGAACACTAATTCTAGGTATATCAGGGGCTAAAGACATCGTAAACAATACTTCATCGGTGGATGTTAAATAAGGATCAGCTTTTTCCAAAAACTCCCTATAAATTATAGCAGTTAATGGATCAATATAGAGTTCCGAAACCCTTTTACCAAAACGCGTCACTTCAATAAGCTCTCTATATTTGTTTACAAATCCTTCACGAAGCAGAAAGTCAGTTATTTTCCCAAGTTTAAACGTAAGCTCTTTCTCATTAACTCTATATTGTGTATAATACAGGGTTTTCTTAAGAACTTCAACTAGTTCTTTAAAGCTTACCGTTCCTTCAGAGGCTATTAAGGAGAGAATGAAATTTCTTAACGCACTTTCTCTTATGAGCTTAGAAAATAATGACTCCGGCTTAGCATTAATGTACATTGTTTGAAGAATTCTCATTTCATACTCAGACTTAGCAATTAGTATAGCTTCACCATACTCGTCAAAGCCTGGTCTACCAGCACGACCAGACATTTGCTTATACTCCATAGTTTTAATAGGTAAATGCCCCTTTCCTATCTCATATCTCCTATAAGAATGTATAATAACCCTTCTAGCTGGAAGATTTACCCCGGCTGCTAAAGTTGGTGTAGCAACAATAACCTTCAATACACCTTCTCTAAAGTAGTTTTCAATAATTTTCCTTTGCATATAGGTTAGTCCTGCATGGTGAAAAACAACACCATTAGCTGCTAAATTTATTAATTTCTCATTTAATCTTCTAGCATTACTTGAATTTTCAAATTCACTTAACATTTTATTTAAGTCTCTATCAAGTAAAAAGTCCAGCTTACCACCTATTGCTGAGGCTATTTTTGAAGCAAGTTTTTCAGCCATGCTTCTCGAGTTCGTAAACACTAATGCTTGACCGTTCTTACTTAAAGTATCATACACTAAGTCGAGAACAGGGTTATTCTTTATTCGCTTTATTTCGGAAACTTCGCCATTGTTAAAGAAAATCTTACCATTAAGGTATATGCCCTCTTTTAAAGGAACAGGTCTCCATGAGCTAATAACATAGTCTGCTTTCAGCCAAGAAGCTATTTCTTCAACATTGGAAACTGTTGCGCTTAAAGCTAGAATTTGTAAGTTCCTTCTTAAACTCATTATTTTAGCAAGAACGCTCTCGATAACAGGGCCTCTTTTAGGATCGTCAATATAGTGTATTTCATCAACTACAACCAAATTAATATCGTTTAACCATGTAGGTTTATGTCTAAGTAGGGAATCGAATTTTTCATTTGTCGTTATAATTACGTCGTAGTCTTTCAAATATTCATCTTCTGAATCATAATCTCCTGTTGTAAGTGCCACACGTAAACCGTACTTTTCTAGTTGTTTAAATTCTGAGTACTTTTCAGAAGCAATAGCTTTTAAAGGAACCATGTAAACTGCTTTCTCCAAATTACCATTGTGAAATCGTGAAAGAATAGTAAGTTCAGCTATTAGTGTTTTACCTGATGCCGTATGGGAAGCTAAAACAAGACTTTTACCTTCAAGAACGCCTTTAGCTAATGCCTCTATTTGGGGAGGGTATAGTGTTTTAATGCCTTTTTCATTTAAGAAGTTTTTAAGTATTGGTGATAGTTCATACACCTTCCACTGCCCATTAATTACTTCTTTTTCCTTTTCAAAGTTACTGTAACTACACCGTTTCTAAGAGAGATATTTTCTATGTAAAAATCTCTACTTAAAGGTATTTCCCTATAGTATTTTACATCTCCTCTCCATGCTGAAACGTAGAGTATTCCGTTTTTAATTTCAGCAAACACTTTTCCCTCATTAGATATACCTTGGAAATCAAGTATTACCAATAATTTATCTTTTAAATTCAGAAACTCCACCTTATCGTCTAGTTCGTGAATTTCAAGTTTACCTTGCGCCTCCTCTCTAATTGCTCTATTTAGTAGATCCTCCAGAAACTTAGCTAAGGATACGAAGTCATAGAGGAAATATTCAAAGAAATTCCTAAACTCTTCATTACTGTCCTTATCATGAAATGTCTTTTTCACACTTTTCGCCCGATTCAAAATATTCTAGCTTTTAGCGGGTATAAAGGGTTTCTCATGTATTACGCTTCATACCATGGTGTTCCCAATCCTACATAGCTTAAGCCTAAAGGTATTGCATCTCTCCTTAGAATATTTGCTACATCAACTATAACCACCTTTTCCTTTCCACTCATAGCTTTAAGCGCGCTAACAGTTACTTCACTGTAAACCTTATGTGGTATTAAGGTTAAGATTATGTCCGCATCCTTTACTGCTTGGTTCAGATTCACAGTCAACTTTACCTTTAACTCCTCATCTTCAATGACGAAAGGATCATGAACTACTATGTTTTCCTTCCTTATACCAGCACCTAAGAGCTCTCTAACAATGATCTTGGTTAGCGAGCCTCTGGGATCTGATGAGTTCTCCTTAACAGCGTCTCCTAAGATAGCTATTCTTATGTTCTTAGGTTCCTTACCTATCTTAGTTATTGCTTCAGCTAGTAGCTCAACTATTTTGTCAATTATTTTTTCGTTAGTTTCTCTAGCGCTCCTTAGTATTTCGTAATTCATATTTTGCTTTTCAAGTTCTTTCATTAAAATGTATGTTTCTTTAAAGGCATTAGGTGAAAAGGCTGTGGCTGTTGGTTTAGGAATTTCTAATCCGTAGATTTCAGGGAAATATTCAGCAACTAAGTTTATATTTACTCCAATATTTCTCATGTAGGATACCAGCGAGTTTACGTATGCGTAAAGCACATCTTTATATGTTTTAAATAATATGTTCATTGTTTCAGCTAAAGTAATATCTTCTAACGCTAAAATATTCTCTCCAAAAACAGCCTTGAAAATACCGTAGAAAGCACGGAGACTCTTAGCACCAAACCCGCTTATCAAATGTCTTTGGCTCATGAAGCTATTTAGGCTGGGTCCTTCAGAAGCTTTTTCCGCATAGAAACCTAGTGCAAAATCGTATTCAACACGTAACCCACTTAAATGCTCAAGAATGGGTTTTACAATCTTAATAGTGGTTCCTGGAGGTACACTTGACGCTATAACTATTAAGTTACCAGCGTTCATACCCTTACCAACGTCTTTAACAACGTTTAAAAAGTTCTTTAAATTAACATCAAAACCTGACCGTGTCTTTTTAACTTCGGGAGGTATCATCACTATTGAAACATCACTGTTTTCAGAAGCCCATATGTGGTTTATTGTCGCTCTAAATTTCTCTTCAGCAACATACTTTCTAAATATTGGAGCCAATTCTGAAGGGTAAGGTTTTGGAAGAATTCCCTGATTAAGTCTAATAACCCTTCCAGAATCCCTATCCACACCTATAACCATGAAACCTGCTTTTAAAAACACTGCTGAAAGTATAAGGCCTCCAATGTCAAGGCCGTGAATAGCTACTGTTATAAGCCCTTTTCTACCTTTCTCAACTATTTCATCAACGTTAAGGCTAAGCAGGTTCAATTCCTCTTAACCTCATCAACATTATTACGGCTTCACTAGTATAAATTAGTTGAGGAATAACATTTATAATGAGGCACAAGTCTTGGAAGAAATACCTAGGGATAAGGGAACATACATCTTGATTATCAAATGCCCTAAGAATGTTTTGTTCAAAGTAGGTTCATTAGGAACTATTATGTTAAAAAACTGGGACGTTTACGTTTATGTAGGTTCAGCATTTAATAAAGGGGGATTAGCTAGTAGGGTTAGTAGACATTTAAAATACCATGATAAGAAAACGTTTTGGCATATAGATTACGTGCTTAACGCAAATACAGGTTGCAGAGTTGTTACGGTAATTATCATTCCTAGAAGAAAAGTGGAACATGTAATCGCAAAGTATTTCTCAACAATGTTCAAATATGTCCCTAAGTTTGGAAGTACCGATTGTAAATGTCCTTCGCACTTCTTCGTAATGGAGCATATAAGTCTTGAAGAGGTAATGAAAAACATTAATAAGGTTTTGACATCTTTAAAGCTTAGTTTCAAAGTGCTTAAGTGCTCGGAGGTATGAAGTTAATGGTTGATTCAGCCAAGTTAGCTATTGAAATAGCTAAAGATCTAATAAGGACACCTAGTCTCTCAGGGGAGGAAAAGGAGGTAGCATATTACATAAGGGATACCTTAAGCAACCTAGGAGTAGACTCCCTTATAATAGATGAGTTAGGTAACGTTATAGCTAAAATTGAAGGCGTAGAAAATAAAGATCCTGTAATTCTTGAGGGACATATGGATCATGTAGAGCCTGGAAATAGAGATCTCTGGAAAGTTGATCCCTACTCTGGCAAAATCATAGACAATAAACTTTACGGTAGAGGAGCTGTTGATATGAAATCCTCTCTCGCATCAATGATTTCCTCAATAACATTATTGCCTGATAAAATAGAGAGAACAGTGTATCTCGTGTTTGTTACACATGAGGAAACAGCTGAAGGAGTAGCTTTCAAATATGCTTTAGAGAACACTATAAGAAGAAAGCCATACATTGTGATCCTAGGTGAAGCAACAAACCTAAACATGCACGTAGGACATAGAGGTAGATGCCTCATAGAATATGTTGTTCAAGGAAAAACAGCGCATGCAAGTATGCCGCATTTAGGCTTAAACGCTTTAAGCGCTACATCAAAATCTATAGTTGGTATTCTCGAAGCTTTCGAGAAAACCAAGTCATATCATGAGAAACTTGGTTACTCAACACTAACACCTACGGTAATAGAATGTTCACCTAAAGTTACACCTCAAATACCTGATTACTGTAGAGTAATTTTTGACAGAAGAATTTTGCCTTACGAAACAGAGGACACAATATTGCGCATATTCCGGAAGATGAAAGAACATATCGAACATGAAGGTTTTAAGATTAGAGTCTCTATTCTAACGGAAGAGCTTAGGTTTTGGACAGGGAAAATAGTTAAGGTGAAAGACTTTTTTAAATCATGGGTCCTAGATGAGAAGAGCATGTACGTTAGAAAAGCACTTAACACAATAAGAACTCGTATAAAACCTGGTGCAACAATAGGTTATTGGAAGTTCAGTACAGACGGAGTTTACTCTGCAGGTGAGAAAGGGTATGCAACAATAGGGTTTGGTCCTGGGAATGAAGACTTAGCTCACCAACCTAACGAGCATGTTCCCTTAAAGCATATTGAAAAAGCAGTATACGGTTATGCTAACCTGATCCTTACCTTTCAATGATATCGTCTATTTCTACTCCAAAGTATGATTTAAGTATAGTGTAGAGCCTATTCACGGGAAATCCGATTACATTATAGTAGTCTCCAATAATCTTCCTTATAAACAGTGATGCTAATCCCTGAATAGCGTATGCGCCCGCCTTATCCAGAGGTTCTTCTGTGTTAACATAGAACTCGATTTCTCTTCGCGAAAGCTTTTTGAATACAACTTTAGTTCTTACACATTCGCTATACTCCCTATTTCTCGTTTTCACGTATATTGCCGTTATAACCTCATGTGTTTTTCCACTAAGCATTTCCAAGAACCTTATTACTTCATTTCTATCTCTAGGTTTCCCCAGTATCCTATCATTGATTGAAACTATGGTGTCTGCGGAAACAACTACTTCGTTTTCGCCTATAATATAGTTTCTAACCTTGGATTTAGCCCGTAATATCGCTGTTAAGCATGGATTATTAGGCACTAAGATGTCTTCTTCGCCTACTGGCTTAACTATTTTGAATCTTAGCCTAAGTTTTCTTATGAGTTCTATTCTCCTAGGTGATGATGTGATAAAAACTATGTTCAAGAAACCACCCATTCGTAAATACATGATCAATCTTTTCGACGTATAGCTTTAAACTTTAGCTTAGAGAAATACTGTACTGTGGTGTCGTTACACTATGATATCCGTTAAGCTAATAAGGTACACGCCCAATGGTGAAAGGCTTGTTGCTGTTTCAGCTAAGCAGTCATTATCTAGGAAGCCTTTCATGTATCAATGGGATAAAATGTCCGATAGTGAAGTTGAGGTTTGGATTAAGGAGACTCTTAAGAGAAACCATTTTTCACCTTGGGAGCACTCAGTATACACTTTCGTAATAGAGAACTGTAGTAGAGTATGTACTCATCAGCTTATTAGACATAGGATAGCTAGTTATACTCAACTTTCGCAAAGGTTTGCTAGAATGACTGGCGAATACTTCGGTGTTGTTAAGCCTCCAAGAATAGCGTTGAATAAGGAAGCCAAGAGAATATTTGATAAGGTCGTTAAGGAATCTTATGAAGCTTATTTGAAACTTTTAGATATGGGTATTGCTCCTGAAGATGCTCGCTACATTCTACCCCAGGGTGTAATTACGAAAATTGTTGTAACTATGAATGCTAGAGAACTTCACCACTTCTTCGGGTTAAGAATGTGCGTTAAAGCACAATGGGAGATAAGATATGTTGCTTGGAGAATGTGGCAAGAGGTCATGAAAGTCCATCCCCTACTCTTTAAATGGGCGGGTCCAAGATGTATTACTGTTGAAAACATTTCGAGAAAGGGAGAACCACTATCGCTTAAAGATGCTTTATCAGGTAAAGCCGGATTTACCATAGAGAGATGCCCTGAAAACATTCCACGAGAACAAATCCCCATATGTTTGAGAAATGCCGCTAAGATACTTGAAGAACTAAAATAGTATTGTGAATGTGAAGAACTCGCCTTTAGGTTTCTCCCATCTCACATCTATTCTTTCAACCTTAGCTAACAATGGCCCCTTCCTAAGTCTCTCAATAAGCTCCTCTATCCTTATCCTATCTCCCTCAACAACTACTTCTACGGAACCATCACTTAAATTCCTAACATAACCTTTCAGCCCAAGCCTTCTAGCATGACGCTCTGTAAAGAAACGGTAGCCTACACCTTGAACCCTACCATAAACCCTAATATACGCTCTAGCTTCGCTCAATAACAAATCACCCACAATTTCCATTATGTGCTCCTCAGCGTTTGCACCCTTCGTCATTAGCTATTCCTCACGAAGGGCGCGTTCGTCATCGGAGCATACATGTTAAAAGAAGAAGCAAACGGCTAAAAAGATTTATTTAAAACCTCGGTGCCGGAGGAATCCACATTTCCAAACCTCTTCGGTGTCCCAACTGGGACCTCATCGGTGGGCGGTCTAGGCCGGCCCAGCTCTCTCATCCACGTTTAAGTGTCGAGAGGGGCGCGAGGGGGCTCTTTCATCCCGCCTAACATAGTGGTGTGCCCCGGCGACCGCCTCCCCTTCATCGATCCCTTTTGCTGGGTAACTTAGGGGAGTGTGAGAGCCGGGGCTATTTATGATTAATATCTACTTTGGGTTTTAAATGTTTCATTCAATCATAGATTTTAGCGCATTTACGAATTCATTATAAGCCTCTCTATTACGTAGGACTATAAGTATTCTACGAACACTCCTTAGCTTTTTAGAATATTCCTTAATGGCTTTAAACATTGACTCAGCAGCTTCACTATATTTTAAACCTCCCACACCTGTTCCCATGCTTGGAAAAGCAATTTCCCTCACGCCTAGCCTTTCTGCCTCATTTAGGGCTGCAATGACAGCTTTCTTAACGTTTTTTACAGACGATTTAAAGCCTGGATAGAGAACTGTAGGAGCATGAATAACATATTTTGCCTTAAGCTTTCCAGCCGATGTTGAAATGGCTTCTCCTATAGGTACTGGAGCTCTACTCTTAGCTTCCCTCTCTATTTCAGTACCTCCCTTAATCTTAATCGCTTTAGCAACACCGCCCCCCATAATCATTAACGTATTTGCTGGGTTAACAATAGCTTCAACATTCATTTCCGTTATGTCACCTACTACAAGCTTTATTTCCAAATTACCCATTTTCGCATTCAAACCCTATACCTAAACCATTAAATATAATACTAGTTTTTAAATAACTACAGTATCTAATAGGGTGAATCGTGATATGCAAGAATCAGCAACAATACTTCAGTACATAATTGAAGGTCTTTTAATGCTTTATAACTGGCTAGTTTACATAGTAAAGTACACGTTAGAGGTTACAGTACTCAAAGAGAATCCGGATTTAGCACAGAAATACGCTGACGCTATCGGAATATTATCTTCAATAACGGCAATATATTTAATTCTTGTACTTTTCGAATCAGCGAAGAAAATACTTAAGGTAATACTTGTTTTAGGATGGGGTTTACTAATATTAGCTATTGTTTTAGGATATATTCACTCGATTCCGCCAGAATAGATGAACTCAAGAAATAGGTGTTAGTAGTAGTTTCCTAAAAGCCAAACATTACCTAAATACACTTCTTTAAGACCAATTTCGTCCCTAAGAACCCTATATGCCTCATATGCGTGACCGCGACTTGTGGGCGGCAAATCTGAAAGTAAATGTTGAGGACTAAAAGCTAGGAGAATAACTGGTATTTTAGGATTTAAAGAAGCAACGTATTCGCCAATACTTCTAACCTCATCTACGTCAACATATCCTGGAACAAGCAATATTGAAACCACAAGTAATGGAGGCTCCAGGCGTTCATCAAACATTTTCGCTACTAACTTAACATTCTCTCTAACTCTTCTCGAAGCATCAACACCTACTAAAGCTTTATAAACCTCCGGTGTCCATGCTTTAAAATCTATCTTAACTATTCCCCCGCTTTCCATACTTATCTTAGCCATTTCCCTCATGAGCGAGGGATTTTCAAAACCATTCGTTTCCCAACATACCCTCTTAATCACATTCCTTTCCCTAGATAATTTCATGAGTTTTCTTGAAAACGTAAGCGCATGGACAATGAAGGGGCCTGGATCCCCTCCGAAGAAACAAACACAGGAAACCTCAGGCTTCATAGCTTCATAAAGTAACTCTTCAATGCTCATTAATGGTTTTCCCCTTACACTCATGGATTTATGATCATAGTTTTGACAGAATAGGCAATCAAAATTGCATCCACCATAGAATACTGCTAAGTTTGAATATCCATATTCAATACCTTTAGTTTTCGTGTACTTAGGATATCCTCTCGAAGTATTAGCTGGACATACAGGCCCCGCAACACAGTTTGTAGGGTGCGGATCAAGATAGTATAGGCCTACAGCCTTAGACCAGTCATTTGTTATAGGCATTAATTTACCATTCCTATTAACTATTATTCCGCAAAAACCTCTTTCACCATTACCTAGTGAACATTCGTTTCCGCAGAATTTACATTTCAGACCATTTCTAGTTCTAGGGG
>JAGGUY010000007.1 GCA_021158265.1 Thermoprotei archaeon | reverse complement strand
TGGAGCTTAATCTACACTGTTCTTAATCTAAACTTTTCTAAATACTCTTTAATGCTTATGCCTCTTTGAATAAGCCATTCCCTAGTTCTTCCAATAATGACTATTTCTGCTCTTCTAAGATCACTTACGCTTCTCGAGCCCGTTAATACCATAGCAATATGAAGCTCCTCTATGAGGAGTTTAAGGAGGAATTCTAACCTATCATAACCTTTCACTACCTCCTTTAGTGCAGGTAGTGCTATTCCAGCGGCATTAGCCCCTAGAGCCAATACTTTAGCTACATCTATTCCTGACCTTACACCTCCACTACCTATAATTTCCAAATGTGGTGCAGCAAACCTTGTTTCAACAATAGACACTGCTGTAGGTATACCCCAATCCCAGAATTCTCTAGCAACACTTTCCCCAAAGAAATCGCCCTTCCTCATAGCCCTATACATTTCGACAGCAGACCAGCTTGTACCTCCAAGACCGGAAACATCTATTGCTTTAACATCTGTTTCTTCAGCTATCATTTTAGCAACTTCATACCCTATACCGGTCCCTGTTTCCTTAACAATAACTGGTACCGGAAGTTCCCTAGAGATTTCCGCGATTCTCCTGAGAGTTCCTTTGAATTCCCTATCACCCTCTATTTGAACACATTCTTGGAGAGGATTTAGATGGATAGCTAACGCATCAGCATCTACCATATCTATAGCTTTTAAAAGCATATCTATACTGTACTTTTTAGCTTGAACAAAACCTATGTTAGCTATTTTAAGAGCTGTTGGAGCGTATTCCTTGACTACTGAGAAAGTGTATTCTAAAGAAGGATTTTCTAAAGCAGCTCTTTGGGAACCAACACCTACCCCTAATCCTAACTTCTCCGCTACTTCAGCTAGTGTCTTATTTATCTCGTATGTTTCCGGATGGCCGCCCGTCATGCCGGTGATTATTATTGGTGCTCTAAGCTTTTTCCCTAAAAATGTAGTTTCTAAGGATACTTCGTCATAGTTTAGTTCTGGTAGTGAACGGTGAACTAAGTGGACATCGGAAAAACCAGGTGACATTCTAGATTCGACATATTCATTTAAGCAGATATCTATGTGCTCTATCTTTCTGAACTTCGTAACTTCATGGTCGTTTCTCAGATTAGCACACCCTTATCTCAGTTTTAAATTTAACATCCCTACCTAGGAGGATGTTTTTTAGGAAATCTTTTCTCATTCCGTTAATAATGAACACTTTAACCTTCTTCCTACAACCAATATATCTTTTAAGCTCAATAAGCTTAAACAGCATTCCTCCCGTAACATCGTATCCTAAAGTCTTTGATTCTCTAAGCTCTAAATCTAATTTTCTTAAATCTATTACTCTGATGAGGTCTCTTAATCCTCTTTTAGGCGGATATCTTCTATAAACTCCGTTAACGTTTGTAGTGAAAACTATCATTTCAGCATTTAAAGTATTAGTTAGGTATGCCGCTAAAGTGTCTCCTGAAAGAATTCCGAACCCCTTCGATACATCATAAACCACGTCTCCGTAAAGTAGTGGTGTAATTCCTTTACCTAGCATGCCCTTAATTGTTTCAATGTTTGCTACAGAGATACGTCCGTTATTTAATGTGAAAGCTGATGATGTATGTACTGTTTCCGCTAAAACCCCTTCCTTCCTTAAATACTTAAGCACTATACTGTTAAGTCTAATCATTGCTTCATGAATTTCTATGAATCCATGAGAAGTAATTTCTCTACCTACATATTTTGATGCAACATAGTGCCCGAAAGAACCTCCTCCATGTATGAGAACAATTTTCGTTTTTGATTTATCCAAAACCTCCTTTATTTCGCTAGAGAGCCTCTTTAACACCTTAGCTCTTACCTTAAATGGCTTCCTCTTATCGGTTATTAGGCTTCCTCCAAGTTTAACAATAGCTAACATTTAGATCAGCTCATTAAATATTAAAGGTAAACCGTTATTTCAGATCTCGATATAGTGGTAGGCTTATCTAAGCATAGGAGTATTGTTTTATAGTTCAAGTCAGGAAATGCTAAGCACCTACTTTTAAAATAAATGTTTAGATTTACTGTTTCTTCGATTGTGTAGAACACGTATTGCATTGCTTCTTCAAAAACAATGTTTTCATAGGGTATTTTCCCTTCCTGAATAAACCTTGCAGATTCAATAATGTTTCTCCCTTCTAAGTGGACGAAGTAGTCTTTGAACTCATTATTCTCTATTCTACGTGAAACTAAAGGTGTATTTAGCAATGTAACATATATTTTTAAGGGGGTTTTTGACGGCAGTTCAATATAACCCTCATCTAACCTATAGATAATGCTTTTACCTATTAACGAAGATATTCTTGAAGCCATTATGATAGGTAGATAATTTAGTGTTTCACCAGTTTCCAAAAGGGGGGAGTACTTAACTATATCATCGAAAGTTACCTCGTACCCTAGCTTCTCACCTAGAATCTTCATTAGTAATCCACTTAGGGAAGCGTATGTAGAAATTCCAAAGTATCTAGGATGTGACGTGACGTTTATTTCTATGTTAACACCGGTTTCTCCAATACCTTCAAGATATTCGCTAAGGAACTTCTCTAAAGTTTTTCCGAATGTTACTCCATTAACCTTTAAATGATTTTTACCATTACCTCTTCTTTCAAAGTTTATTTCGAAGAACACTTTTTCCTCAGAAATAGCTGTTATTATGGGGTTTCTTCTTCTGTAAACTATTGTTCCAAGGAACGGAATACTTACTTTAGCACTATGTTTTTCCATGGGAAACTCATTCCTTAACTAGCTTTTCCTTCTAAAAACTATTGAAACATACCCTACAACAGCTGATGTATCTCCCGTTACGTCACCTGATGTAGCATGTTTGAGGAGCTTGGTTTCAACATTACCTACTAGGTTTGCATACTCTATTAGAACCATTGTTGGGCCGGGACCACACATCGATATGTCATGACCCTCAACGGTTTTAAATAGCTTCTCGGAGTTCATTTCTAATATTGCATTTATGGCGAGCTTATCTTTTCTAACTGTTATGTCCTGTGGTTCATAATGGTTCAGATCAGTGCTTGCAATTACAACCACGTCTTTTTCCAGATTCTTTGAAGCTTCAAAAACCGCTTTAGCTATTTTACTTGCCACTTCAGGCGTTTGCCACATCATAGTTATAGGTACGAAGCTTATTTCGCCGAAAATAAACTGTAGAAATGGAAGCTGAACCTCTATTGAATGCTCATATCTATGAGCAACGGGATCTATATCTACGATTCCGCTTCGTTTAACTATTTCCTTAGCTAGTTCTTTATCAACATATGCTTTACCTAAGGGAGTATACCAGTCATCAAGCATCGTCGATACTGGTGAACCCAGTCCTGTATGGTTTGGACCTAAGATTACGAAAACATCTGGCTTACCGTCCTTAGCTAGCTCTAAGAAGCCATGTGCTGCAATTGGGCCTGAATAAACATATCCAGCATGTGGTGAAACAAGCCCAACTATTCTCCTAGGACCTGCCTCCTTAACTTCCGGAAGCTTTCCAGGACCTAAGGGGTGCTTAAAAACTTCCTCTATTTGTCTCCTCAAAAGCTCAGGTTCTCCTTCATAGAATAGTCCCGCAACTGCAGGAGTACGTACCATAAGTTAAACACCCTACTGCAGCAGTATCATACTCGGTTTATGGAGTTTTTTAGCTGGGGCTACTAGAATATTTTATGTAGTTTTATGTTCTTGTTATTTTCTGTTCGAACTCCTCAACAGGCACTGGTAAATCTCCGTCAGGAGGAATATTTCCTCTCTCCCTTAGAACCTGTCTTGTAAGTAGCCAGTACAGTAATGCGAGTGCTTTTCTACCCTTATTGTTAGCTGGAATTATCAAGTCGACAAATTCAGTTTTATTATCCGAATCACAAAATGCAACAACGGGTATTCCTACCTTAGAAGCTTCCTTAAGTGCTTGAGAATCAGATCTAGGATCAGTTACTATTAGGAGGTCTGGTTCAAGATAGTGTTCTAAATGGGGATTAGTGAATGTTCCTGGCTGTATTCTACCAGTAATCGCTTTACATCCAATGTATTTGCAGAACATTTGAACTGGTTTATGACCATACTGTCTTACTGAAACAGCAACTATTTTTGATGGCTCATATCTTGCAATGAATTTTGCCGCTATTCTTAATCTATGGTCTGTTTGCCTTATGTCTAAAATGTGGAGACCATCTGGTCTTATTTTATAAACAAACTTCATCATATGTTTCGTTCCAATATGTGTTCCTATGTGAACTCCTGCCGCCAAATACGTTTCTAAGGGTACTAGGAACTCTGTTTCCTTTCTTTCAACATGCTTCTCCGAAGACATAGCGTTAGCACCACAGATTAAGCGGGTCTTGTAAACTTAATTACCTGATATATTAGGTCAACATGTGAAAGAAGCATTCTCCTACAACAATACCTTTTAACACCTAGATCGTCAAGAACTTTTTCAGGGTTTTCTCCCTGAGCTACTCTCCTACTAAACTCCTCCCACTTATCTCCAATTACGGCGCCACATGTGAAACATCTTACCGGAATTAGCAATTCTTTAGCCTCACCCGCATATTTAGTTTCGAAGGGGATTAAATTCTTATCTGTAGGATTTCTGCCATCTCCTTCTAGCGCTGTATCTAGCGAACTTCTTTGGCTCAGCTTGTCTAGGGTCTCCGCTAAGCATTGTTTTATCGTATTCTAGGAATAGCTTCTTCAACTCCTCATTCTTAGTTAACTCTACTAGTCCTCTAGCAATAGCTATTCTAGCAGCATCCGCTTGCGCCATAACTCCGCCTCCTCTAACATTAACGTGAATATCAACGGAATTTCTTATGTCATCTCCAGCTAGTAAAAGTGGTTCAAGAATTTTCCATCTAGCCATCTCTATGGGGTATATTTCTAGTGGAATATTGTTTATGAAGACCCTACCTTTACCGGGTCTAATTATAGCTCTTGCAATAGCCGTTTTTCTCTTACCCGATGAAATGACTATTTTAGCCAAACACGAACCACCTTAAATAGGTTATGTTTTTAGAACCTTAGGTTTCCAACCCATTTGCAAAGCTATTTCAGCTAATGTAACATATGTTCTTCCAAGCCTTGTAGCTAAAGCATCCTCAATCCTAACCATTCTATCTTTCACATTCTCATATTCAGGTGGAATTCCCGAGAAAACTTTTAGCCTACGAAATGCTGCTCTACCCTTAGGTTTATCCATAGGTAGCATTCCTCTAATAGCTCTCCTAACAATGTTTTCCGGGCTTCTAGGCCTACGTATACCTTGTTTGTACGGGTTATAGTGGGTTTTAACTTTGAAGAGTAATTTGTATGATTCAATAACCATTC
The DNA here is from genome assembly GCA_021158265.1 of Thermoprotei archaeon. Taxonomy (GTDB): domain Archaea; phylum Thermoproteota; class Thermoprotei_A; order EX4484-217-1; family EX4484-217-1; genus DRYM01. The sequence goes on along the minus strand of JAGGUY010000007.1, from coordinate 3,238 downwards.
TCTTATTTCCACTTACAACTATTTTGTCGGCGTTTAGAATTGTTATTCTTTCACCGTTAAGTAGTCTTTTAGCTACAATACTCGCTAACCTACCTAGAATGTGTCCTTCACCGTTAATTATTGTTTCATTCTGCATTACATATTCACCCTATTATTTTAATGTTCGAGCCTTTAGGATTTTGATAAGCTAGATCGAGAATGTGTAAGCATTTACCTCCGGCGGAAACTATTTTCTCATATGCTGTTTTGGAGAAACCTATTGCTGCAACAGTGACCTTATGGTTTATGCTTCCTGCTCCAAGAACTTTGCCCGGAACTACAACCACGTCCCCGTCCTTAGTATACCTGTTTATTCTGGAAACGTTAACAACTATTCTTTGCCTAGATGGTTTTTCTAGCCTTTCAGCTATGTCCTTCCATATTTTAACCTTATTTTCCCTAGAAATCTTCTTTAGAACCCTAATGGTTTTCCTTAAGACATAGTTTGTTGGACCAGTCCTCTTCACTACTCACTCACCTTTTTAATTCTTCAACATGTTTAATGAATTCTTCAGCTTTCCTTTCGAGAATTTTTGCTGCTTCAGAAACAATTGTTTCGGGAGGTAATGCTCCTGTTGACTCTATGGTTAGAATGTATGAGTTTTCAATCCAAGAAACCTTAATTGCCTGTTGTTCACAAACCTCTTCACATGCTCTACATAGTGTACATTCAAGAACGTTTCTTACCTTCAAACTATTGTTCTCTATGAATAGGATGTTTTTAGGACATTCTTCAACACATTTACCGCATAAATCGCATCTTCTCATGTCAATTTTTATTTCAGGAACATACTTGTGAGCGCTAACAGATACTGGTGACCATTTAATGTGTTCTTTTCCTCTACCGAGTCTAGCATATGCTTCCAACGTTATTTTTTGACCCTTAGCTAAAATGGCTATAGGTATTTTATCTGAAACAGGCTTTACTGTTGGGTCTTCGCTTTGCAGATCTCCGGAATAAATTATTTCATAGTCTCTTTTAGCTTCAACATCAAGAAATAGTCTAGTGTAACATTCGGGATTATTTATTGGGTTTGCTCCTTCGCATTCCTCCGGAGGTTTGAAACGCGAGAGATCTGTTGTTAAAGGTATTAATCCTAGCCTATGGGCTATTATTTCATCGTATAAGACTGATGTGTTATCTAAGAAAGCAACTTCATCTATAGCCAATGTTGGTACATCTGATATTGCAAGCCTTCTTATAGCATTGACTAGGGGTAGGGGAGCATCTTCAATAAGTAACTTAATTCTTCTATCGTCTTTTTCGAGAATCTTTAGTTTCATTTCTAAACACTCCTTGTTTTAGACTCTTCTACCTCTACGTCCGCCAGGTCTCCTTGTTGTATCGTGCGGTATTGGTGTTACATCTTCTATTCTGCCAATAATGAATCCTGCTCTAGCAAGAGCTCTTATTGCGGCTTGAGCTCCTGGACCAGGGGTTTTTGGTCCGTGCCCTCCAGGTGCTCTTACCTTTATGTGTATAGCTCTAATACCCTTATCCATGGCTTCCTGCGCTACTCTTGAAGCAGCAAGCATTGCGGCGTATGGTGATGGTTTTTCTCTATCAGCTTTCACAACCATACCTCCCGATGCTCTAGCGACCGTTTCTGCTCCGGTAAGGTCTGTCATGTGGATTATTGTGTTGTTTAAGGAACTGTAAATGTGAACTACGCCCCATTTAAGCTCACGTGCCATAAACGCCATGTTGCACGTTCACCTCTTTTCATTGTTGTGTAATTTGTTGTAGAAGTTCGGGTTTTTTCTTAAATGGACTTATGGGATAGAAATCTACTAAGTCTTCCTCCTCTCTTTTAACAAGGTAGCCTGGAGCGTTAACTCTTCTTCCACCGATAGCTATGTGTCCGTGAACTATTAGCTGCCTTGCTTGATGAATTGTTCTTGCAAGCCCTTTCTCATAAACTATTGTTTGAAGTCTTCTTTTAAGAATGTGTTCGGCCGTTAATCCTAATACGTCATCTAATGTTGCGTTTTCAGGAAGAACACCTAGGTGGTAAAGTCTTTCGAGAAGAGCTTTTTCTTGCTTTCTCCTATCCTCTTCGGGCAGAGCTAATAGGGCTCTAGCTCTATGCCTAAACTCTCTAGCAAGGGTTTTGGCTATCCAGAGTTCTCTCTTATTTCTAAGCCCATATTTGCCCATGAGAATCATTTCTTCCTCTAAAACCTCTTTTCTCCAGGGATGCTTAGGACCTATCCATTTCTTACGGGGCTTTCTAGGATCACCCATAGCATATCACCGCTACTTTCTCTTACGCTTAACACCAACAGTTAATCCTAACCTGCCCGTTGTACGTGTTCTTTGACCTCTAACTTTAAGGCCAAGTGAGTGTCTAATGCCTTTCCAACTCCTTATTTTCTTCATTATTTCAATATCCTTTCTAACAGCCATAATAAGGTCTGAACCTATTAAGTGAAGATCTTCACCAGTATCGTAATCTTTACGTCTATTGAAAAGCCATGGAGGTAGGCCTAGTTTTTTAAGATCGGAGAGAGCTTCCTCTATCTTCTTAACGTCGGCTTCAGTTAAGTTTCCGATTCTCATTTCAGGGTTTATTCCAAGCTTTCTACATATAGCGTAAGCTAATGTTACACCTACACCCTTAATTTTAGCTAGGCCGTAGGCTACCTTCCAATTACCATCGATGTCTACTCCAGCTATTCTAACTATGTACCTAAACGTTGTCTGGGACATGTTAAGCCAGCCTACCCCTACTTCCGGTACACTACTCCTCTTGCAGCTACCTAAAACCATACACAACTAAGGTTATTTAAATCTTAATGAGAAGAAATATTTAAGATGCCACCTACGGTTCTTAAGTAAAGTATATACGCGAACTCTGAAAAACCATAAAGTTAGATGAGGTATTTTGGCTACCATCTGAAACTAAGATGATGAATCCTGGCCTTAACCGATATTTTTCAATTGTTAATTTAACAGGCTTTAAAATAGAATTTAAGTCTAAGAAGATAAAAATCCTAATATACTGTTATGTTTGCCAGGTAAGCTAACATTACATTAACATATTCATGAAAGCATTAGAGAGGCAAATATGGGATCGTATGAAGGCATAGTCTGTGATAGCATTTGCTTAGGTAATTGCGGGAAAATAGAGAAGTTTTTGGCGCCGGGGGCGGGATTCGAACCCGCGCGGCGGTCGAACCGCCACTGGCTCTCAAGGCC
>JAGGUY010000042.1 GCA_021158265.1 Thermoprotei archaeon | reverse complement strand
TTATTGGAAGAACTAGGGAATGGCTTATTCAAAGAGGCATAAGCATTAAAGAGTATTTAGAAAAGTTTAGATTAAGAACAGTGTAGATTAAGCTCCAACAACAAAACGTTTATCCCCTAATAGTGTGGGGTCGTGTAAGTCATGAGCTACTCTAAACTACTTGAGTACTCTAAGAGGGTAGCTAAGGAAGTCGATAAGTTCATGTTAGATGAGGTTCTAGTAGGAGAACCCGAAAACCTCTATCAAGCATCAACACATCTGATAAGAGCTGGAGGTAAAAGATTAAGACCTACCCTTCTAATTCTCTCCTCACGTATTGTAGGCGGAAATGAGGAAATAGCTATTCCAGCAGCTGCTGCTATTGAAATACTTCACAATTTTACCTTAGTACATGATGATGTAATGGATATGGACGAGTTCAGGAGAAGTGTACCGACGGTACATAAGATTTGGGGTATTCCCGTAGCAATAATAGCTGGCGACCTATTATTCTCTAAAGCCTTTGAAGCTCTCCTAAAGCTTACAGATAGAAACGTAAGTTACGATAGAATTGTTAAGTCAGCTGAAATCTTAGCTAAAACTGCATCAACCATAGCTGAAGGGCAAGCAATGGATATGTCTTTTGAGGAAAGAACTGATGTTACAGAGGAAGAATATTTCAAAATGATATATAAGAAAACAGCAGCGCTTTTCGAAGCAGCAACAAAAATAGGAGCCATTATTGCTAATGCTCCGGAAAACATTGTTAATGCTTTAGCAGAGTACGGTAGAAAAATAGGCTTAGCTTTCCAAATACAAGATGACATTTTAGGCATAGTTGGCGAAGAGAAGAAAGTAGGTAAACCTATCGGAAGCGACATTAGAGAGGGCAAGAAAACACTGATAGTAATTTATGCTTTAAAGAGAGCTACTCAAAGCGAGAGGGAAAAGCTTCTCGATGCCCTAGGCAATAGAAGTATCAGTAAAGAAGGCATTTCTGGAATAGTTGAGCTACTTGAGAAACTTGGAGCAATAGATTATGCTAAAGAATACGCTATAAAATTCTCTAATGAAGCACTAGGTATTCTTGACACAATATCCACAGAGGATGCTGAAGCTAAGGAAATGCTTAAAGAACTTGCTGAATACGTTATTAAAAGGATAAAGTAATTAATGGTTTTAAGAATGAGTGAAACAAATCCATACAATTACCCTCAAATCTATGTTGAAGAAGATAAGGATAAAATAGATCCCGGATCTAAGGTGATTTTTGAGAAGAACGATGGAGCATTTTGCTTGGCAAAATATGATAGAGAAGAAGTATTTAAGGGAAATGTTGTGAAAAGATTGTTTGCTTCAAAACCTTATGAAACAGCCTATGAAGAAATAGTTGATTTAGAAAAAGCTGGAATAACTAAGTCATTCATAGTTTATGCCCCTAAGAGAAAAACTTACATTCTTGTCGAGAAAGGATCTAATGTTCAACTTTTAGACATTGTAGGTCTTAAAATATTCTTAGCTATTGAGGAAGGGGATAGGGTTAAGGAGGGAGACATAATAGGGTACCAAGTTACTGGAAAGTTTGAAGTTAGAAACATCATAAGTAATGGTGAAGGAGTAGTTGCCTACATAGGTACTGTTTTTGAGGAAATACAGCACTACATAGTTGTTCTCGTAGGTGAGGAAAATGTCAGAGAAATCAACGTTACCGAATGCTAAGGAAATAAGAGAACTAGCTTTAAAATATGCTTTACAAAATGCGGTACTTCACGATGGAAGAGCCGAGTTAAAGGCGGTTATAAGTAAGGTTATTGCTGAAAAACCGGAAATACGTAGGATAATTAGGGAAATAATACCTTTAATTAGAGAAGTCATTGATAAAGTAAATAGCTTAAGTATTAATGAGCAGAGGAGAATTTTACAGGAAAAGTATCCGGAGTTAATGGTTAAGAAAGCTATTAAGGAGGAAAAGAAGCTACCACCATTACCGAATGTTGAGAAGTACGGGAAAGTTGTTACTAGATTTGCTCCTAACCCTGACTTCGTCCTACATTTAGGTAATGCTAGACCAGCAGTTCTAAGTCATGAATACGCTAGAATGTATGGTGGAAAATTTATTTTAAGATTCGACGATACAGACCCTAAAGTTAAGAAGCCCATGCCTGAAGCCTATGAGCTAATTAAGGAGGATCTGAAATGGCTAGGTATTAAGTGGGATGAGGAATACATTCAGTCAAAAAGACTAGAACTATTTTACTTGTACGCTAAAGAGCTAATCAAGTTGGGCGGGGCCTATGTTGATACATGTTCTGCAAATGAATTTAGGTGGTACAGAGACTCTATGAAGCCCTGTCCCCATAGAGGCCAAAGCGTTGAGGAGAATCTTGAGCTTTGGGATAAAATGCTTGAAGGATACTTTGGGGAAGGAGAAGCTGTTTTAAGAGTTAAAACGGATCTCAAACATCCTGACCCTTCAGTTAGAGATTGGGTTGCTTTCAGGATAGTTGATACCTCTAAGAATCCTCATCCAATCGTAGGTAGTAGGTACATTGTATGGCCAACATATAATTTTGCATCAGCAATAGATGATCATGTCCTAGGAGTGACACATATTTTAAGAGCGAAAGAGCACACGACAAACACTGTTAAGCAAAAGTTTCTGTACAACTATTTTGGATGGGAATATCCTGAAACAATACATTTCGGAAGACTTAAGCTTAAAGGCTTCATTCTGAGTAAGTCGCTTATAAAGTCGAAGATTGAAAGAGGAGAGTTTGAGGGAGTAGATGATCCTAGATTAGGAACATTAGCTGCTCTTAGAAGAAGAGGGTTTACAGCTGAAGCAATAAAAGCCTTGATGATCGATGTTGGTGTGAAAACTTCTGAAGCAATAATTTCCATGGAGAATCTTGCAGCCATCAACAGGAAAATCGTGGATCCGAAATCCCCCCGAATACTTTTCGTTGAAAAACCTGTGAAAGTCATTGTAGAAGGGGTAGAAAACTATGAAACAACAATACCCTTCCATCCAGACAATAAAGAGCTTGGCTTTAGAAAAATAGTTCTTAAAGGTGAAAAAGGAAAAGTTAAAGTCTATATCTCACTAAGGGATTCTAAAGATCTTAAGCCGGGAAGCTTTCTTAGACTCCTAGAACTCTTCAATATCGAGATTTTAGATGTGAATGAAAAGTATGTACTAGCCAAATTTGCCGGGACCTCTCTTAGTGAAGCTAGGAGAAGAAGAGCCCCCATAATTCAGTGGGTTCCTGCTCACGAAAACGTTAGTGTCATAGTAAAGAAGCCCGTAGGTAATGAGCTAGTTTTAATTGAAGGCTTAGCTGAGAAGGCTATTGAGAAATTCCGTGAAAACACTATACTGCAGTTTTACAGATTCGGCTTCGTAAGAATAGATAGGATAGACAACGGCAAATACATAGTATATTTTGCTCACGAGTAATCGTTTACCTCTATCTTTATATACGTGGTTATTAAACAATATACGCTCGATGAACGACGACTCATAATGGGAGGAGGATGAGTAATCATGTCCAAACCATTCTATGTTAGATTCGAAGTCCCACCGGAATTAGCTGAAAAAGCCTATGAAGCAATAAGGAAGGCTAGGGAAACAGGCGGTAAAATAAAGAAGGGAACAAATGAAACAACAAAGGCTGTCGAGAGAGGCTTGGCTAAGTTAGTACTGATAGCTGAAGACGTAGACCCTCCAGAAATAGTAGCGCATCTACCCTTACTTTGCGAGGAAAAGAAAATACCTTACGTATACGTTCCAAGCAAGAAGAAGCTGGGTGAAGCAGCAGGAATAGAGGTTGCAGCTGCAAGCGCATGCATAATTGATCCCGGTGCGGCTAAGGATCTCGTTGAAGAAATCATAGCTAAAGTTAACGAAATGAAAGCTAAATCGGCAAAATAAGGGCTTTAGAATGTTCCTGGAAAGATAGAATAAATAATCACTATATTTTTTATCTTCCAGAAAGTTTCCTGGCTTCTCTTTCTGTTTCTCTAAGAATCAATATGTCACCAAGTCTTACAGGTCCTTTAACGTTTCTCGTGAGTATTCTCCCCTTATCTCTTCCCTCTAGAATTCTAACTCTAACCTGAATTACCTCGCCAGTTACACCGGTTCTGCCAACTATTTGAATTACTTCTGCCGGGTAGCCTAACTCCTCAATTATAGACTTTGTTTTCTGTGAGCTCATACTGTTCACTCCATAGGCTTTATTTTGCTCGTACAGTGGTTGTAGTAGAAAGAGTTTTAAATATGTTTCCACCGAAAATCCTCCAGTCAGAGCATGGACCAAGGTGCTTAGGGAATGGTGAAGTATAGGACATGTTCGTTCTGTGGAAGAACTATTGAGCCCGGAACAGGAATAATGTACGTTAAGAATGATGGAACAATACTTTGGTTTTGCTCTCGAAAATGCTTTAAAAACATGCTAAAGCTTAAACGTAATCCTAAGAAGTATAAGTGGACTCTGAAATATGCTAAAACATAATGTCCAGTTAGTTAGGGTGTAGTTCATGGCGATTCAGAGAACTTATGTTATGATAAAGCCTGATGGTGTAAAAAGGGGTCTTATTGGGGAGATTATTAGGAGAATTGAGAATAAGGGTCTCCGAATAGTTGCTCTGAAAATGCTAAGGCTTTCAAGAGAAAAAGCTGAGGAACTATACTCGGTTCATAGGGGTAAGCCGTTTTTTGAAAGCCTAATAGAGTTTGTTACTTCAGGACCTGTTGTCGCAATGATTGTTGAAGGTGAGGAAGCAGTCAATGTTATGAGGACACTTATAGGGCCAACGGACGGAAGAAAAGCTCCTCCAGGAACAATTAGAGGCGATTTCGCTTTATCTGTTCAAGAAAACATTATTCATGCCGCTGATAGTGTTAAATCTGCTGAAAGAGAAATGTGGATTGTTTTCAGTAAGGAAGAGGTTGTTTCATACTAGAGGAAAACCATAGCTGCAAACGATGGATTCGCTTTCCTTTTAACCTTAACTATTTCCTTAAGAACCATTAATTCGTCATCGCTAAGTTCCGACTTGTACTTTTTAATCCAGAGTTCAACATGTTTCTCGGGTATGTCCGTATAGAGTATGTCTCCTTCATCAATTTGTCTACCCACCATTACTCTTCCTTTTATAGAAATAGCTACTGCTTGTCCAACTCTAGCTTCCCCTATAGGCTTCCCTTTGTCTTGGATTTGAAGTATTTCTCCGATTCTTTTACCATCAACAGATCTTATTAGTGGATATCCCGGTCTTATTTTACCGCCTAGAACCTCTACTCCAACAATTGCTGGTTCGCTTCTTCTAAAAACATATCCGGGTATTATCCTTATTTTACCTGGTCTTATTAGCTTCTGAAGTTCAGCTAATTTTTCCTTTTCCTTCTCCCTAGTTAGCCATTCAAGATATTCCTCTATTAGCCTGTAGATTACATTGTGTTTGAATATTTTAACGCCTTCCTTTGAAGCTTCCTCTTCAACTCCGGGAAGCAGTTTAACATTAAACGCTAACACTACGCCATAGTATTTGTTCTTTTTAAGCGAAGTCGCTGCTTCAACAATGTCTCTCTTGCTTACAGGTCCTACATCAGCTAATCTTACGGGAATATTGTTCCTCTTTAGGGCTTCAACTAAGGCTTCTAAAGTACCTAACGTATCCGCTTTAACAACAACACCTACTACGTCCCTTGAAACACGTATGCTTGCAACTTCTTCGGCAACTTTCTTCTTATACTCCTCTATTTTCGAGGAATCCTCTACTGCAAATATTGGTGAACCAGCTAATGCGTCGTCAAGATTAGGTGCTGAAATTTTTACTCCAGCAGCTGCAACAACATGGTCTACTTGCATGAATTTTTCTTCTGGAGCACGTATTTCCTGAAGAGGTTTGGGCATTAGAAGAGCTCTTATCTTCGTAACTATGGGTTCATGTTTCCCTCCAACAACTATTATGTCTCCCTTCTTCAAAACACCATCATATATTATTACGTCAATTGTTGTTCCAAGCCCAGGTTCCTCCTTAACCTCCAATATGACGCCTTTAGCAGGTCCTTCGGCGTAGATAAGTCTTTTAGCCATGTACTGCTGTGTTAGCCCCGCTAGAACGGCTAGTAGCTCAGGTATTCCCTCTCCTGTCTTAGCAGATACTGGAACTATAGCTACTGTTCTCGTGAAATCCCTTATCCTATCGAATCTATCGGCTCTAAACCCTAGCTTATACATTTCACCTATAATCCTGTATATTAGCTCTTCAAGCCTAGCTCTAACACTCTCACTTTGCTTCCTAAAGGTTATGAGGAATGGTTCGTCGGGATTAGGTTTCCATCCGGGAATCTTGTCTATCTTATTTGCAGCTATTAGGAAGGGAACCTTTCTCTGCTTAAGAATATCAATACTCTCATATGTTTGATCCTTAAACCCCTCAGTAACATCGACAACTAAGATTGCGAAATCAGCAACACTACCTCCCCTCCTCCTAAGGTTGGAGAAAAGCTCATGACCAGGAGTATCTATGAAAAGCAACCCAGGAATCTTAAGCTTAATAGGGAACATTTTACGTAGGGGCTCACAAATCTTCTCAATAACATGCGTAGGAACAACACTAGCACCAACATGCTGAGTAATTTCACCAGGTTCCTTCTTAGCAACAGTAGTACCCCTAATCTTATCAAGGAGTGTGGTATTATGCACTATTATTCCATTAGCTATGAAATTCTGTGTTTCAGAAACGCTTAAATCATATAGATATCCTTTGTAGGGGATTTTCTTAATACTAACCACTTTAACGAACGATGTGCTCTCAAAGTTAGGAATAGATATTTCTCTATATCCCTTATTCTCCCAAACTCTGAGGACCTCAATTCCTAATTTCGTTATTTTCCCTTCAGAATCCAGAAGTCCATCTGCCTTGAGAAATCTTAAAGTATTTGCATCTTTTAACTGACCTTTTAACACTAAGATTTTCTTCTTAAGCTTGCTTTCAAATTGAGGTTCTGAAAGCTTCGCCTTAATATTGTTGATAAATTTCTTCCATGTTCTAAGAGTCATTTTCTCGAAATTGTTCTCGTATTTTCTTAAGTAAGGTATTCCGACATCAGTAGCTGATAAACTAAAATACAATCGCAGTCTCCTTAAACTCTCCCCGCTTAAAGGTATTCTTTCTACTACTATGTCATCTCTTGTACTACCTCTAACTATTTCACTAAGTTTGTTCATCTTAGCGTGATCGTTGAAACCTATGTTTTTCATAAATAACTCAAGGTTCCTTTTACCCTTAATATATAGGTAGCCATAGGTTCTACCGTTCTTCCTGTATTCAGCATATTTTGATGAAATTCCATATCTTAGCAGTAGCCATTTCATTTGTTTTAAAAATAGTGGAGATGCTGAAACAACCTCTATACGCTTCTGCCTCACATCAACAGTAGCATCTGCATCAAAGTAGCCCTTAATAAACTCTGCCGCAAGGTCTAATGGAGCTATTTGAACTATTTCAGGGAGTACTATGCTTCTTGCTTTTCTCCTTAATGGATAATTAAAGAGTATTGTGAAGAATCTTCTTACAGCTCTACCGCCGATAACTCTTACTTCGTAAACATTACTATTGTGTGCTATATGAGCTGAAGCTTTTAATGTTGAAAGATATTTTATGAAAAGCTCTAGTATTTTAGAATTTGCTGTTGTTAGTCTCTCAAAACCTGAAGAGCCGTCGCCAAACATTAGGCCAGCTATATAGAATATTTTCTTCCACGCCGTTCTAGTTTTAGGAAGCTTTATCCATTTTCGCGAGTGCCCTACTCTTCTTTTCCTACTGGAGAAAGTTAGTGATGTTATGTTAGTGAAGACTTCTTTTTTACTTACATTAAATTCTTGTATTATTTTGAGTATATCCTCTCCTCTAAGCTTGTTATTGTAAAATCTATAGTAGCTTGGATCGTAAGCAGAAATTTTTATCTTCTTTAAAAGATCTCCTCTAAGTCTAAATAACGATGATTTCTCATAAATTAGTCTTTCAAGAACATAGGCCTTTAACTTCTCAAAAGAACTCTTAAAAGGCACTTTTATTGGAACTGCTACATAGTCACCTACTCTTATTTCATCAGCTCGCTTCCAGCCTTCGAAGGTTAAGAATGGATGTTCTGGTGTTACCTTAACAGAGCTACCATCAGCAAGAGTTATTTCATAAATAAATCCATCATACTTTATTCTCCACACATGCTCTGTTTCCCTAATTTCTATGTTTAGATCTTTGGTGCATGAGTAAACAGGTATTTTTCTCTTAATTTTCTCATATTTGCCATCCACATCAATTTCATATTTCTCGCTAAATAAATCTTTAATTTGAACAAATCTGCCGTCTCCTAAAAACACATATTCACTAGGATGTAAGCATTTGCCATGATCTACATGTCCAAGAACCACTACGATAGGTTGCCTTAACCTCTTACCTTCAACACTCATGCTGAATCACTCCAAACACTAATGCGAAACAGCAGTTTTAAACGTATTCAATGCGGCAAATGGTCGTTTATTTTCCATTGAGCCCTTAAGGAATAAGCTATAATACCTTAACAAGGGAGAAGCTGTATAAGCGTTCCTTAGTTCAAGTTATAAACTAATTCATATTTGCCTTTTGAAGTTACTATAGGTTAAGGTTTTTACACCATGTTTCTTAGCTATTTTCATAAGCTCTCTGTCTTCGGTAACAAATACGGCGTTAGTGCTTTTTGCGGCTACTATGTATGATGCATCATAGAATGTTATTTTTTCATTACATGCTAGCTCCATTACTTCCTTAATGTTAAGGTTTCTTAAACTAATAGTATTAATCATGCTCTTCCTTATGAGTTGTTGAAGTGTTGACATTATTTCTAACGCATCATTTAAACTTATGTGTTTAAGTAAAGTAGCTAGCTTCCACATAGCATTTCCAACTTCGTACACAGTTAACTCCGTAACGTTTAGGGAATGTTTTGTTGCCTTAGAGATTATTTTAGCTCCAAAATCTACAAGTAAAGGCACTAACGTTGAAGCATCAAGAAGATATTTCATCTAGACCTATCCTCCCTTACAAGATCAGCTATGAGCTTCGGATCTATCTTCCCAGCTAAGCGTACTTTCAAATAATCTAATCTACTTGAAAGCTTCTTAAGCTCCAACTCTTCAACATATTTCTCCAAAAAATCCCTAACAACACTACTCACATTAATACCATACTTCTCAATTTTCTCCTTAAGATCCCTCGGAACTCTAACACTGATAACAACACTACCCAAAAAACCACCGTAATACAATCCGTAATACAAACTTATAAGCTTAGCCCAATTCAAACCGGGAAACAGGAAAAAATGTTAAGGTGGTGGCCTAATGTACACGTAGAACCTACTACCCCCAACTGTTCTTTCAGAGAAGTATTTTATGATGTTAACTATTATCACGTATTCTTCCGACAACCTACCTAAAGGAGCCTTTATCTTTATAGGAACAACCATTTTCTCCCTAGCAGAATAAGCTATCCTATGGTAAATGCCAACTTCCTTATCGTTTACAACTATTGATGCTCTTAATTCTAAAGGAAACGTTCTCTCTAACTCACTAAGTGCCCCTATAATGAGTTTCGAATCATTTCTTAAAAGGCCCCTAATAAACTTATCAACAGTAATTTCGATCATGCTTGTTGTTAAATGATCTTCTTTAAACGTTTTAAGAGGAAGACAATACAGTAATATTATGTAGTTTTGAGGTTTAGAAGGCTTAATAGGTCTAAAAACTAAGTAAACCATACCTTCCCTTTCTACTAAAACCCATTCATTATTTACAAGCTTAAACCCTTCCCCATAGTAGTAACCTTTAGAAATGTTATCGCCATGATAGTATATCCTGCCTGTAACAAACGTTGAAGTATGAGTACTCGTTAAAGAAGATGTTTCTATGTTAGCATGTATGGTTACACTATAGTTTAGACTTAGCATTAGTATTAAAATTACAAGTACAGTTGCAGTTTCTATCAGTATAATATTGTAGGTATGCATGCTTAGCGCCTAATTCTCACTTTAGAAGGTATTTTCAAGGATATTAGTAGGGGTATAAACTAATATTATCATGTGCCTCGTTCACCTTAAGCATATTCATTAAAACTATATATTTTTGAAGTAAGCATTAATATGTGGGGCTTTAGCGTTTACATCCCTCAAAACATCATTTTGAGGAGAAAAATTAGGGTTGTGGATTTATGTATGCATAGAACATTCTATAACCTGCCCCTTTAGATGATATTTCCTCTAAAACTATTATCAATATAACATGCTTTCTTGTTATCTTCCCTAAAGGAGCTTTAACCTTTATCGGAATTTCTTTCTCCTCCTTAGCCAAGTATTCGAAGGAATAAAGTAAACCTAGCTCTTTACCATCTTTAATAATTGTCGCTTTTAATTCAGGCGGAAAGCTTTTCTCAATTTCAGCAAGCTTTCTCTGAAGAAGCGAATAATCATTCTCCGAAAGACTTATGGACACATCTCTCAGTAGCCTATAAATCTTTGATCGTTCAAGAGGATCGCCCACTTTCTCATATGGCATATAGTATAGTATCATAGTGTAATTCTGAGGTTTAGAGGGACCTCTTGGTTTAAGAATGAAATATATGATGCCCTCCTTTCCCGCTAAAACCCATTCCTTATTTACATGTTTGAAACCTTCACCATAGTAGTAACCCATGGAGATATTACTGATATGATGATACACTTTGCCTGTTACTATTGCAGTGTTAGTTTGTGACGTTGCTACGTTTGTAGCTAAATTGGTTGCCGAATTACAGCCTAATACTATCACTGTCAGTACTATTAAAACGGATATTCCCATTAAAACAAATTTATGAGGCATCATCTTGAATCACTATGGAGATAATTCTATGTAGGGAACATAGACGTAATTGTATGGATACCCATTTATGTAGAAATTGGCTACACCTTGAATATGTGGACAAACGGTAATACTGCCGTCACAATAGCCATAAACCTCCGTTCTAATAAAGGGTATTACCGTTATTTTTTCAGCATCTAAATCATTTATTTCAACATAACCTCCTACAACATGACCTTCATTATAATCTCCATCATGGAACTCTAAGCGGCCAGCAGTATCGTAATATATCCATCTATTTGATTTATAAACATAAACTTCTGTTTCTAAGGCTATATATGCGTAAGCCCCATCAGTGTCGATAGAGCCTTTAATATGAAAATAAGATTCTGCATAAACATATGGGATGAACGTGGTTGTTGGAGAATTTCCTGGCGGCGGATTAGCATTAAATTCTACCTCCGATACGGCCTGACCGGATCCCCCAATACCTGGAGGTATATCCACTAAGCCGTAGAGATATGCTCTTCCATATCCAGGCTCAGCTGAAGCATCAGCAACAGCGTTTTCATAGGCAAAATAATCGACTCTAGCGTTTGCGTATGGTGGTGCTCTTATGGATGCTGAGACTATAACTATTGTTGTTATTGTTAGAAGCATTAGCGATAGCATTAGTAATGACCTTGCTTGTTTCATGTTAAGTTTTTGTGTCACTTTCATTATCCCTAAGTGAAGTTTACTTACTTACTTAAGCATTATTCAAAGTTTAATCGCTACATGGAGGGGGATTTGGGGTGCTTATTAATACTTTAAGGCTGTGCTATTGTGGGATTGCAGATTGGATGTTTGTATCGGGAAAGTTTATATTTTGAATGTGTTTTTACTTTTCTGCGACAGTGAAGTATGGTGGTTTAGGGTTATGCCAGAGTTTAAGGTTGTTGTTTCGGATCCGACAACTGGTAGGGCTAAAACATATGTTGTGAAGGGTGATGCAGCTTATAGGCTAATTGGGTTGAAAATAGGGGACATTATTGATGGCTCAGTGATTTCTGATGAGCTTAAGGGTAAGAAACTACAGATTCGCGGTGGTAGTGATAGTTCAGGATTCCCTATGAGACCCGATATTCCGGGCGGTGTTAAGAAAAGAGTTCTCCTCTCAAGCCCACCGGGCTTTCACCCTAGGGAGAAGGGTGAGAGAAGGAGGAAAATGGTTCGAGGCAACACTATAACTGAGGATATTGTTCAAATAAACGTCAAAATACTTACTGAAGAAGAGCTTAAGAAACTTGAAAAATAAAATATTTTCCAAAGAGCACTTCCTCTCTATAACCGGAGGTTGTTAAGCTAAAATGCCATGGGAAATTAGACAGCCCGAAGTAAACATTGGAGTAGTTGGCCACGTAGACCACGGTAAGACAACTCTTGTTCAGGCATTAACGGGTAAGTGGACTGCGACCTACAGTGAGGAGCTTAAGAGAGGTATGACTATAAAGCTAGGATATGCTGACGGAAACATAGCTAAATGCCGATGTTGCCCCGAGCCTGAAGCTTGGACAACTGAGCCTAAATGTCCTAAGTGTGGTTGTGAAAGCGATCTTCTAAGGAGGGTTTCCTACGTTGATGCTCCAGGTCATGAGGTTCTAATGGCTACTATGCTTGCTGGAGCAACGATAATGGATGGAGCAATACTTGTGATAGCGGCTAATGAGCCCTGCCCTCAACCTCAAACTAGAGAGCATTTCGCAGCACTCGACATTGTAGGTATAAGGAACTTAGTAATTGTCCAGAATAAGATAGATGTTGTTTCTAAGGAGCAAGCACTGAAAAACTATAGGCAAATTAAAGAGTTCGTTAAGGGAACGTGGGCTGAAGATGCACCAATAATTCCCGTAAGCGCACTACACAAAATAAACATTGACTTAGTTGTTAAGGCAATTCATGAAACAATACCTACACCGCAACGTGACCTAACAAAACCACCACTAATGTACATTGCTAGAAGCTTCGACGTAAATAAGCCGGGAACGCCTCCTGAAAAACTTATAGGGGGAGTTTTGGGCGGAAGCATTATTCAAGGAGTGATTAGGGTTGGGGATAAAATAGAGATTAGACCTGGTGTTCGTGTGGAAGTTGAAAGGGGCAAGGTAGATTATCAGCCAATAGAAACAACTGTTGTAAGTCTTAGATTCGGGAACTTAGAGGTGAAGGAGGCGAAACCGGGAGGTCTTGTAGCTATAGGAACAGAGCTTGACCCGGCATTAACTAAGAATGACAACTTAGTAGGTAATGTTGTTGGGAAACCGGGACAATTGCCTCCAATACTTTGGGAAATAACTTTGGAATATAGGACTTTAGAGAGAGTTGTAGGTATGAAGCAAATGATGAAGGTAGCGCCGATTAGGCCTAGGGAGAAGCTAATGCTAACCGTGGGAACGATGATTTCATGGGGTATAGTGAAGAACGTAACGAAAGACACTTTGGAAATAGCGTTAGGTAAACCTATTGTTGCCCTTAAAAACGCTAAAGTAGCTATTAGTAGGCAGGTTATGGGAAGGTGGAGGCTAATAGGCTGGGGAGTGCTAAAATACTGAAGTACAGAGTAGTCGTTGATACGAACATTCTACTTCAAGCCGTAAGGAACAATATTGACCTATTTGAAAAACTAGCTGATGCATTAGTAGCTAAATTCGAAGTAATAGTACCTGAGGTTGTTGTTAGAGAACTTGAAAACTTAAGAAGTAAAGGTAGACACATTGAGAGAAGAGAAGCCGAACTTGTATTCAAAACAGTGATTAGTAAGTCTAGGATAGTTCCCGTAAGAGAACAGTACTCTAGAGTTGATGACGCCATTCTTTCAGTAGCCGTAGATTATAACGCTATTCTCCTAACTAACGATAAAGAGCTTCGTAGAAGAGCTAGGCTTCTCAGAATACCTGTTGCTAGATTGAACATTAAGGAGAGAAGAGTTTTTGTTGAAGGAGTTTTCGATTGAAAATCATTTTTATATAACTGTAGCTACTAAGTTACCTTTGCACATAACCTAGTAGTGAAGAGTGGGTGCTTCAGCAATGTTCTACGTTTACAGAGTCTACGACATTGTCAGAATCCCTCCCGAAATGTTCGATAGGCCTCTTAAAGAAGCAGCACTTATTTCACTAAGGGAGAAGTATGAGGGAACAATAGATAAGGAGCTAGGGCTCATACTTGCTGTTTTCGACGTTAACGTTTCTGAAGAGGGAACAATAATTCATGGTGATGGAGCAACATATCATGATGCCGAATTCAGTATGTTAACGTTTAAGCCTCTAATAAAGGAGGTTGTTGAAGGGGAGGTTGTTGAAATAACAGATTTCGGAGCATTCGTAAACTTAGGTCCACTAGATGCTTTAACACATAAGTCACAGATTCTAGATGACGTATTAATGTATGATAGTAGGAGAGGTGCGCTCATAGGTAAGGAAACTAAGAAGATTCTTGAGAAAGGAGACCTAGTGAGAATTAGAATAATTGCTGTAAGCGCTTCATTATCGAATAAAGTTATGAAAATAGGTGCTACAATGAGACAACCGTTCCTAGGAAAGCTTGAGTGGATACGTGAAGATCTCGAAAGAATCTATGGCAAGAAGGAAGAAAAGAAGAAGTCAAAGAAGAAGTGAGGTAGTAAGCAATGTCATATAGGAGAAGAAAACCCTTTAAAGCATGTAAGAAATGTGGAGCACTAGTTCCTCACGAAGAACTACAGTGTCCAGTTTGCGGTTCTAGAGAGTTCAGTGAAGACTGGGAAGGAATGGTTATTATTGTATCTAAGGATTCTAAAACAGCTAAGTTCATAGAGAAAAATAAGCCTCACATGTACGCTATTAAGGTAAGGTAGTTTTGGGAAAATACATAAAACTACCTGGTTTCTTAAGGAAGAAACTTAAGGAACCATTAGGTGAACTATTAGCTCATACTCCCGATAAAATTGTTGTTAAAGTAATAGATATTTTGAGAAAACATTCTCCACCTAAAATAATTACTGTAGGCGATATAGTAACGCAGAATTTCCTCATGAACTCTATTTTCCCCAATGTTTCCGTTGTTGATAGGAGAAGTTTTAGAAGAAAAATAGTTTTCCCTTACAATTACTTCGTGTTTTACAATATATGTTCCGACGTAATTAATCCTCCCGGAACACTAACTGAGGAACTATGGTGTCTCATTAGGAGTGTTCTTAGAATGAACGTTAAAGCACTCATATGTATTGATGGTGAGGAGGACTTAGCTGTTCTACCGTTAGTTATGGAGGCTCCTCCAGGCTCCCTTGTGTTCTATGGTCAACCAGGAGTAGGCGTTGTATCAATACATGTCAATAAAGACTCTAAAAAAATGGTTGCTGAAATCCTTTCGAAATTTGAAGGAGACTTCAGAGAACTATTCTCTAACTGTTAATAAGCAGAAAGTATAAGTATAACTCGTACCTTTAAAAGTCGAGACTATTGATAGTACTGTAGGAAAGCTGACGTGGTAATAGGCCATGTCGCTAACAAATGTTGGAAATGTGAAAACAATCAAAATAAGTGATGAATACGAAATGGTGATTGTTGAAGACAAATGGAATCCTCTAATAGAGAGAAGGGAAATTAAGGGAGTAATATACCATATGGGTAAGGGTACTCCAAGAAGATACGTTGTTAGGGAAGCAGTAGCTAAAGCACTAAACGTTCCAATAGACCAAGTATATGTTAGAAAAGTTGAAACTAAATTCGGAATCTCAGAAACGGAAGCAATAATACATGTTTATTCCTCACCTGAGAGAGCTAAAAAGTTTGAACCACCACATATTATCCGTAGAAACCAGCCCGAAAAGAAGAAGGAAGGTGAGTAAACGTCATGGCTTACGTGCATAAACTGTACGAGTATGACTATGAGAAGGGAACTATAAGGCTTAAGAATAAGAGATGTCCTAGATGCGGAAGCATTATGGCGCATCATTTAAAACCTATTGAGAGATGGCATTGTGGTAAATGTGGCTATACGGAATTCGTAACAACTAAAAAGAAGCGTAAGTAAAACTCCGCAGTAGCATAATATTTCCAAATTATTTTGAGCACAACATTATTCAAACACGTATTCTACACTATATTTTGATAAACATTACAATGGTATGCTGGTATGTTAAAGGGGAGAACTATTGTTCTAGGTATAGAGTCTACAGCACATACTTTCGGGTGCGGAATAGTTGACGAAGATGGCAATATTTTAGCTGACGTAAGAGACACTTACGTTCCTGAAAAAGGAGGAATACATCCTAGAGAAGCTGCTCAACACCACTCAAATGTTTCCGCCGAAATTGTTGCTAAAGCTCTTAGCGAAGCTGGATTAACGATTAACAATGTAGACGCTATAGCTATAGCGTTAGGACCAGGACTAGGTCCATGTCTGAGAGCTGGAGCTGTTATTGCTAGAGCGTTAGCAATACATTATTCTAAGCCTCTTGTTCCTGTAAATCATGCTGTAGCACATATTGAAATAGGTAAGCTACTTACTGGAGCAAAAGACCCATTAGTAGTTTATGTTTCGGGAGGAAACACGTTAATAGCTGCTTTCTCGGGGGGAAGATACAGGGTTTTTGGGGAAACATTAGACATAGCGTTAGGAAACTGCTTAGACGTCTTTGCTAGAGAAGCTGGGTTAGCACCACCATATGTTATTAAGGGTATGCATGTTGTAGATTTATGCGCTGAAAAAGGTAGTAAAATAATTGACTTACCCTATGTCGTTAAAGGGGAGGACCTATCGTACTCAGGTCTTCTAACAGCTGCTTTAAAGAAGCTTTCTGAAGGTAAGGAGAAACTTGAAGATATATGTTTAAGCTTTAGAGAAAACGCATATAATATGCTCATAGAGGCTTCTGAAAGAGCACTAGCCCATACTAGGAAGAAGGAGGTTCTTCTAACAGGAGGTGTTGCAGCAAGCCCAATACTTCAGAATAAACTTAAGCTAATGGTTAAAGAACATAATGCCTCATTACATGTTACACCTAAAAAATACGCTGGAGACAATGGTGTAATGATTGCTTGGACAGGACTGCTAATGTTCAAACATGGAATTACAATTGAACCGGAAGAAGCGTTTGTTAATCAAAGATGGCGTCTTGACGAGGTAGACATTCCGTGGATGAAATAGGTTTGAAAATACTTCACCTCATAAGTAAGGGTGCTGAAGCACACATTTACAGAGCAACGTATTTAGGATACGACGTTGTTTATAAGAAAAGAGTTCCTAAACCATATAGACCACCAGAATTCGATAGAAACCTTAGAGTTCGTAGAACAATCAATGAGGCTAGAATGCTATATTACATGAGGAAATTCGGTATCCCAGCGCCAACACTTTTCGACTATGATTTATCTGAAACATCAATAACTATGGAGTATATTGAAGGCGAAGTTTTAGAAAGAATGCTAAGGAGGAAGCCAAGTAGAGAATTTATCGAGAACATGTTTTTGAAAGTAGGTGAAATCCTGGGTAAAATACATTTAAACGGTATTGCACATGGCGATTTCACAACATCAAACATCATAGTTGTAAATAACGAATTACCCGTGATAATAGATTTCGGATTATCGAAGAGAACTAACGATATTGAAGAATTCGCAATAGACCTGCACTTAATGTTTAGATCTTTAGAAAGCACACATTACGATATTGTCGAAATTTCTAAGGAAAATGTTCTTAAAGGATACACTAACGTTGTCGGTACGGATTTTGCAAACAAAATTTACAATAAAGTTCTAGAAATTAGGCGTAGAGGGAGGTATGTTAGGGAGAGGAGAAGGAAGTGAAAATACGTTTTGTTACAAGAAATAAGCATAAGTTTGTAGAAGTAAGCAAAGCCCTTCAAGAATACGGTATAAAAGTTGAGCAATTGTGTTTAGATAAACTGGAAATTCAAGCTAAAAGCCTAAGTGATGTTGTTAGATTCTCCCTAGTAGTACTTTATAATGTCGTCGGCGAACCTTTAGTTGTGGAAGATGCTGGATTATTTATTGAAGCATTAAAGGGATTTCCAGGGGTTTTCTCAAGCTACGTTTTTAAAACAATAGGTGTTAACGGAATACTTAAGTTAATGGAAAACGTTTCCAATAGGAAAGCAATGTTTAAGTCCGTAGTGGGATATATTGATGATTCACAAATAGCGCTATTTGAGGGTATTGTTGAAGGGATTATAGCTTATGAACCTAGGGGAAATATGGGGTTCGGATTTGACCCCATATTTATACCTAATGGTTCGGAGAAGACATTTGCTGAAATGAGTGTTGATGAGAAAAACAAGTTTTCACATAGGGCTAAGGCTTTTAGAAAACTGGCTTCCTGGCTTATTCAAGATAAGTTTAAAAGGTAGAGTACACTACACTTTGATGCAAGAAGACTGTAGTGAGGGTAGGCTGAAGCTATGAATAAGAAAAGGGAAAAGGGGAAATCTCACTCAACAAGGCCTATTAGAGCTGGTCCTCCACGCTGGCTTAGGCTAAGTTCCGAAGAAATAGAGGCCCTCATAGTTGAGTTAGCTAAGAAAGGATATGGTCCCTCAATGATAGGTATTATACTAAGAGACCAATACGGCATTCCCCTCGTTAAACCTATTCTAGGTAAAGGAATAACGGAGGTTCTAGAGGAACACCGTCTAGCACCGGAAATACCTGAAGACCTTTTCAACCTTATGAAGAGAGCAGCTAGATTAAGAGCTCATCTAGAGGAACATCCTAAAGATTACCATTCAAAGCGAGGTCTTGAAGAGATAGAGTCTAAGATTAGGAGGCTCGTAAAATACTATGTTAGAGTAGGTAAACTGCCGAAAGGATGGAAGTACGAACCAGAGAAAGTAAGGTTACTTATCTCAAGAACATTTTAAACCTTGTTCTTAACTTAACTACTCTACTGTTAAGATTGATGAGTGTATTTATCGGTTAAAACTATTAATAGAGCATTTTCCCTATTTTTCACCGGTGAAGTAGTTTTTGCCTAATTCCAAATCACAGCCTATCGATATATTGGCGTTTACGTCGTCGGGTAAGGGTGGTGACTTAGAAGAGGCCATAAAGTTTAGCCTAGACATCATTTCTTCGGGAGAGGAAACTGTAGTATACGTTTACCCTAGCATTCCTGATATACTGTCTGCATCAATATTTATTTCAAAAGTTGCTGCATCAAATACTCCATTAGCTGTAAGGTTAGAGCCTCTAATAGATACTGAGAGAGTAAAGAATGTTAACTTAATAAGTATAGGTGTTCCACTATCTAAGAAACAGTATGATGAAATCGCTAGAAAATCTAAGAAGGCATTGATTCTTGGATTATGTGTTAAAGGACTTAGTAAAAGTAAGGGAAACGCTTCAATAATTTGTTCTACGAAATACTCTGGAACAGCTCTTTACACATGGAAAATACTTAGGGATAAACTTGACATAATAGATTATCTGTTGCTGCTCTCATCATTAATTGCATCAAATATGTTTAGAGTACCTAAAGATCCTATTGAAAAATCCATGTTAAATGATGCTATAAATAAGGGTGTTATTGAAGAATCTAAGGGTGTGAGGATTTTTGGCATATCGAATAAACCGTTGTACAAAGCGCTTACGGAATCACTTATACCCTATCTCTACGGGTTAACAGGAAATGAAGGTGGTTGTAGAGAATTTGTAAGGAAGCATGGAATTGACGATTTATCTACGAAGCTAACTGACCATGAAGCTTCAACCATTAAGAAGGTTATTGAAGATGTTTTAGAACTCGCTAATAAAGTATCTCCAAATATGTGGAAGGTTGAGGATCTTATAGGTGAAACTTATTCTTTGAAAAACCCTGTAGAGGGATTTTCCGATGACTTATTGGAATTCTCGGCACAAATATCTGCAATCATTGAGAGAGCAGGATATGGCACTTCAGCGTATATTAGAAGCTTTTTCGACATCATATCGAGAATGTATGCTAAAACATATTATGACGCTTTAAAAAATGTTAGCTCCGTTTTTGAGAGAATATTGAAGGAGCCTCTACGTGAACTTGAGGTTGGGGGAAGAAAGGTTAAGGTTGTAAAGACTGACATGGACGAATATGTTTACATGCTTGAATCTGTTGTTCTAACTTCGGGCTATGCTGATGAATCCGATGTTCTAATATTTGAAAGTGACAAGGGATTTATGATAACATATTCTACTATTAAGAGAGTTTTTCTAGCGAACTCTTACAAAGCTATTGAAGTTTTCTCTAAAGCCTCCGATAAACAACTCGCTAAAGGCTTCATATTTTCTAGTTTAAAAAATATAATTTCCTCCCTAAGGAGGCTCTAAAAATGAAAGCTAAGGTTACACTCATGTTGAAATTTAGAAGTGCAAAAGAAGCGTTAACGGTTTCGTCAGCGCTAAAACCTGACAACCTTTTTGTGAAGGAGAATATGCGGATAATTCAGTATGTGAAGGGAGATTTATTGATAGTGGATGTTGAAGTTTACGGAGTTAATGATGCGGTTGGAACACTCAAAAACACTGTAGATGAAATATTAGCTCATATTAAGTCTATTGAGAAGGTTTTTGAGAAACTAGAGGATGTTTAGCAAGTAACTCTTTTATACCACCTATCTATGTTAAAAAAGGATAGCTTAGGAAAGCTAAAGGTGCTTCGGTAAAATGCCTGCTCCACGAGCGGCAGTTAAGGATAAGTGGAAAATGAAGAAGTGGTACACTATTGTAGCTCCACCTGTTTTCGGAGAAGTACCCTTAGGAACGACACCTGCCGATGATCCGTTGAAACTTATAGGTAGAGTTCTTGAAACAACGCTTTATGATCTAACGGGAGATTTCACATTAGTTCACGTCCACTTATTCTTCCAGGTAATAAAGGTTGTTGGCGACAAATGTATTACTAGGTTTAAGGGTCATGAGCTAGCTAGAGACTATATGAGGAGCATTGTTAGGAGAAGGAGCAGTAAGATTCAGGGAATATTCAATGTTCAAACAAAGGACGGGTATGGCTTAAGAATAACCGGTGTTGTATTGACATCGTTTAGGTGTAAGTCTTCTCAGAAGAGAGCTATAAGGAAGATAATGAAGGAAATAATCGAGACAAGAGCTTCACAAATGACTTTTGACGAACTAATTCAGGCTATGATATTCGGTAAGTTGGCTTCAGAAATATACAATGAGGCGAAGAAGATTTATCCAATAAGGAAAGTTGAAATTTACAAGTCTAAGCTTCTCACGGTGCCTTCACCTATAGGCCCTAAGTCTGCTGCAGTAGTGTCGCCATTAATGCTTAAAGGAAAGGAAGCTGAAGAGCTAATTAAGGAAGTAATAGTTAAGAAACAAGCAGCTACATAGCATTTCTAAACATATTCCAAATCCTTTATCTTAGAGAGTTTTAAACATTATTTCCTAGGAAGTGTAGGGTGCAGTTTTTGAATGTGCCAACTATAGTTGTGAAAACCCCTTTAGGTTTAGAAAATGTTGCTGCTGCAAGAATTCTCGAAATACTACCTAACGTTAAGGTTAAGCCTAGACCTCAGGGCTTCATGGGTCTTGTTCTAGTTTATTCGGAAACTCCCATTGAAGATTCCAGGAAAATTAAAGCCGAAGTTCCCGAAGCCGAGAAGGTCATACCAGCACTTAAGGTTGTTCGAGCAGACATTAACGAAATAGCTGAAGCAGCATCCGAAGTTGCTAAGGATAAAATAAGCTCTAACGAAACGTTTGCTGTAAGAACTGTAAGGAGGGGTAAGCATAGTTTCACAAGCATCGATGTTAATGTGAAAGCTGGAGCAAAGGTAAAGGAGGTTACTGGAGCAAGCGTCAATTTAAGCTTCCCCGACAAAATTGTTGCTATAGAAATAATCGGAGAATACGCGTTAATCTCTGTTCTTCCCGGAAGCGAGGAGTACAAGAAGCTTAGACCGGGTAAGAAACCTGTAATAACATATTTAAGGAAAATATCCTTAGTGCAAATGCCCTATCTCGGACCTTTAGATGCAGCATACAATATGGGTGTTAGGATAGGTAGGGAGGCTCAAACGTTTGAGGTAAAAGAGTTAATAATAGCACCTATAGGCTTAACCCCCGCAGACCAATTAGCAACATTCATTAGAGGAGTGCGTGAAGGTATAGAATCAAGATTTAAGATACAAAGGAAAACCTATGGTAGAGAAGTACATAGAGTTCCAGTTTACGTTCAAGACCTTTACCAACTCGTTAGAGATAGGTTCAAAGAACCTATAATTGTGTTTGAACCCGAAGGAGAACCTATAATTAAAGTTAAGGATAAAATTAAGGAGATTTTTGAAAATAGGAAGAATAAGAGAGTAAACATACTCGTAGGGTCAAGGGTAGGGATACCTTCAGGTATATATAGGTTTGCAACACTCATTCTTGATATAGCACCTGGAGTAACTATTTCAACAGACTTAGCTGCAGCATCAGCTATAACAGCACTTATCACGGTGCTTGAAGGTGAAGATTGATCAAGCAGTAATTTTAGTTGCAGGGAAAGGTGAAAGATTAGAGCCATTCACATACACTAAACCTAAACCCTTAATTCAAGTGCTAGATAAACCATTCATATACTATGTCCTAGAGAACTTGAGAGCCGTAGGGATTTCAGAAGTAGTGTTCGTAGTAGGTTATTTGAAAGATAAAATTGTCGCGTATGTTAAAGAGAACTTTTCTAACAAATTTTCTTCAATAAAATTTGTTGACCAAGGTGAACCGTTAGGAACAGGGCACGCATTAAAGATCGTAAAAAAGCACGTTAAAAGTCGTTTTCTCCTAATCTACGGAGACATATACGTTGAAGTCTCAGCCTTAAAGGGAATCTTAGAATATTCTGAAAAATATGAAAACATTATTGCAGCTGTTGAAACCGAGAGACCATGGGACTACGGTGTTCTTATTGAGGAAGGAGGGCTACTTAAGGGCATTGTTGAAAAACCAGAACCCGGAACAGAACCTTCCAATATAATTAACGCTGGAGTATACGTTTTAAGCGATGATATATTTAACTATTTAGATAAAATAGGTACTTCACCTAGGGGAGAAATAGAGTTAACAGACGCTATAACCCTTATGAGCAAAAGTGAGAAAGTAGGGGTAGTAAGAATAGACCGTAATAAATGGTTGGAATTAGGTAAGCTATGGGATATTCTAGATATAAACAGGTTCTTCCTGGAAAAGGTTGTTTCGCAAAAAATTTTCGGAGTTGTTGAGAGCAACGTTGTAATTAAGGGACCTGCCCTTATATGTGAAGAAGCGCATGTTAAAAGTGGAACATATATTGAAGGACCTGTTTTCATAGGCAAAGGTTCTGAAATAGGACCTAACAGCTACATTAGACCCTACACTGTGATTGGGGAGTATGTGAAGATAGGTGCTTCTTGCGAAATAAAGTCAAGTGTGATAATGAACTATACTCACATACCCCATTTAAGCTATGTTGGAGATAGCGTAATAGGTGAGCACGTAAACTTCGGCGCTGGAACCATAACAGCCAATTTGAGATTCGATGACGCTCCCGTTAAGGTTGTTCTTAAAGGCGCTAAAGTCAGTAGTGGTAGGAGGAAGCTTGGAGCATTTATTGGAGACTATGTTAAAACAGGTGTTGACGTTATGTTTATGCCGGGAGTTAAGGTTGGTGCTTACTCCTGGATTTCCCCTGGATTAGTAATTTACGATGATGTCCCTCCGAAAACCTTTGTTAAACCTAAAGAGAGAAGAGGCTATGTTTTCGAACCTTTAGGATAACTGCAACTATCTTCCTTTAGCCGCAACTATCGATATAACATCGTTGTCTTGGAGGACGTAGTTTTCTCCAAGCCTCCTTTTACTTCTAGCGTCTATAGCGTACAGGAATGTTCTTCCCAAGTCTGTATGTATTTTATATGCTAATTCCCTAGCTGTAGTTCCTTTTTTCACAAGGAAAACATCGGGTAAAACCCTTCCCTCATGATCGGTAAGTTTAACGGGGTCTTCAACGGGGTAAACAGCTATCATTTCTAGTACTTCGAAAACGGCTTTATTTAGTGCTTGCTGGACCCCGGTTGAACCCCATTTTCTAAGTACATGTTCTCTAATGTACTCTAAACCCTTCCTTTCCTTAGGTTTGAGTTTACTCTCATCCACCACTTCGAAATCCGGATCTCCCGGTAGATATTTTATGTATCCTTTTTTGGCGGCTCTTCTGAGCACCAATTCTGCTAGTGCTGATGTTGGAACAACTATTTCGTCTTTTAATTCCTTAGTCATTTTCTTTATTATGTCTTGGGCTTCAGATATGTCGGCTTTATTAGCTACTATGACTGATGGTTTAGCTATTTTCCTAAGTGTTGAAACGAAAAGCATTAACTCTTCGCTTCTCCACGAGGAAGGCTTTGTATTTTCAAGTTTCGCATCTCTTAGAGCCTTTACTACATGCGTTTTGGTTATTGAGAGGCCAGCTAGTCTCTCAGCTAGTAGGTCTTCGAATTTTCCTTCAGACTCAGCTTTATGTACCAGCCTTCTCCAATCCTTCTGAAGTATTTGGAATAACCATAAGTCAACTTCTCTCTGTATGAGTCTAACCTCCTCTACGGGATCGTATGTTCCGGGGGGAACAGGTCTTCCTTCAGCATCTGTGCTTCCTGAAGCATCAACTACATGCAATAGTACATCGGCTTTCCTTAAGTCATCTAGGAACTTGTTTCCTAAACCTCTTCCCTTATGGGCTTCTGGGATAAGCCCTGCAACATCTATTAACGTTACAGGAATGAATCTTTCACCATTAATGCAAATGGAGTTCCTGGGATTATCTTTTACGCCGAATTCTTTACAAACACATTTCTTCCTAACATACCCTACTCCGACATTCGGCTTTATCGTTGTAAATGGGTGATTAGCTATTTCAACAGTAGCTAACGTTGCGGCTGCGAAGAATGTTGATTTACCAACATTGGTTTTCCCTATAACACCTATTAGCAACCTTCAGAACCCCACTTCAACTAGTACTTTAGATGTTTACGATATAAGATTCTCGGTTAAATTTATATTCCTCCCTACTCATTATAATCCCCTTAGACTGTAATAATGCGCTGCGCACCTTTAACATAGTAGGTGTCGAGTGGAAATGTACAAGTATATTAGGTTACTATGGAAGCGTCCTTACGAAGGCGAATTCAAAGAGGTACTTAAGCAGAGAATAATTAAGTGGCGTAGAGAACCAGCCATTGTTAGAATAGAGAAGCCTACAAGGCTTGATAGAGCTAGAGCATTAGGGTATAAGGCTAAGCAAGGATTCATCGTTGTAAGGGTTAGAGTTAGGAAAGGAGGTCGTAGGAAACCTAGGCCAAATAAGGGTAGGAGACCTAAGAGAATGGGTGTTTACGGTTTCGCACCAGCTAAAAGCCTAAGGCTTATAGCTGAGGAAAGAGCTGCAAGAAAATATCCAAACCTCGTAGTTCTCAATAGCTACTATGTTGGAGAAGATGGTAACTACAAATGGTTTGAAGTAATACTTGTTGACCCGCATCACCCAGCAATAAAGAACGATCCCGACATAAACTGGGTTACACAGAAGTCCCAGAAGGGAAGAGTGTTTAGAGG
>JAGGUY010000020.1 GCA_021158265.1 Thermoprotei archaeon | reverse complement strand
TGTCTTCTTAGGCATAAGTTTAAATGCTCTCTCAAGCATCCACTCGTAACTGTAATCTTTAATTGATGGCATAGCCCACTTACACCTTTATATACTAGTTCACTACTTACCTCATTTCTAAGAGAACGAGTGATACTATAAAAGTTTCCGGGGAAACCATGAAAGTATACATGGAGAACTACGGATGTCCAGTAAATAAAGCTGATGGAGCATACATGCTTAGCTTACTTTATAAAGCAGGTTTCAATGAAGCTAAATCGCCGGACGAAGCAGACATCATAATTATTAACACATGCACTGTACGTAAGGACACAGAAAACAACATGGTTAAGAGAATTAGGAAGCTATATGCTCTAGCCTCCAGAAAAGGCGCTAAACTAATAGTTGCAGGATGCTTACCTAAAGCCCAACCTTACCTAGTAAATACTGTAGCACCTAATGCAAGCATGGTTTCACCGCAAAACTACGATAGAATAGTTGACGTTGCCCTATCGAAAAGCAGAGTTGTTCTTCTCAAAGGCGAGAGAAGAACAGACATTGTCCCAATGTATGTTAATGGCGTAGTAGCTGCAATACCCATCGCTGAAGGATGCCTAGGTAACTGTAGCTACTGCATAGTTAAGCTCGCTAGAGGGAATTTGAAAAGCTACCCTCCAAGACTAATAATCGAAAGGGTAAAGCAAGCATTAGCTAAAGGTGTTGTAGAAATAGACTTAACAGCTCAAGATACTGCAGCATACGGTTTAGATATCGGAACAAACCTTGCCGAGCTCGTAAGCGAAATCACAGAGATAAACGGCGACTTCATGGTTAGAATAGGAATGATGAACCCCAATTTAGCATTGAAAATGCTTGACGAACTACTTGAGATATACAAGCACCCTAAGGTTTACAAGTTCCTCCACATACCATTGCAAAGCGGTGACAATAGAGTTCTCAAAATAATGAATAGACCGTATACTGTAGAGGAATTCAAGGAAATAGTTAGGGAGTTTAGGAGAAAAATACCTGAAATAAACATTACAACAGACATTATAGTTGGCCACCCAGGAGAAGACGAGAAAGCATTTGAAAACACACTTAAAATCATGAGGGAAATAGGTTTTGACAGAATACATTTAGCAATATACAGCTTAAGACCGCATACTCTTTCAGCATCAATGCCCCAAATACCTAGTGCTGTAAAGAAAGCTAGGATGAAAAGAGCTATTAAGGTAATGGAGAAGGAAGCGTATAAGAAACATTCAAGATTTATCGGAAGAAAAGTTAACGTACTAGTTACTGAAACCGGAAGAAACAATACATTAGTTGGAAGAACAATAAACTATTACCCAGTAATTTTACCTCCAACAGAATCTATCATGGGCTTATGGGTTAAAGTGGAAATTACTGACGCAACATTCTACGACCTAAGAGGTAAAGTGATCAAAGTATTGGGTAGAAGAAAATTACCCCATAGCATAGCAAAATGTAAAGTTACAGTAACAACCTAAACCACATATTTCTTTAACCTCAATTCTCAAAATAAAATGTGAAGACTATAATATTAGATGTGAGCTAATTATGTTACCAAATAGTGTAAGGGAAATTCTGGAAAAGGAGAAGGAATCGAGAAAATACAGTGTAATGGCGGATATTTTGAGAATTCTAAGTTTAACATTTGGTAGGTTATGGCTGTTTGAAATAGTAAATGAAATAAACGCGTTTAGAAGAACACTCGGTATTAGCGAAGACGTAAGTTATGATGAATGTTTAAGTGTGGCTAGAGAACTCGCGGATAAGGGAATAATTACTTTTGAAGAGAAAATTAGGGGAACATTCACTTCACCTAAAGGTGTCCCGGATGTTTTAGTTGGGTTAAAAATTAGGAACATAGCACCCATACTGGCATCTGTTGATGAAAAACTTAGGAAATATATTGAAATTAGGAGGAAAGTTTTTGGGAGCCTAAGGTAGTTTAGTGTGTTTAGGGAACTATCTTATGAGGAAGGCGTTTATTGTAGTAAGTCTACTGTATTTTACGGTATTAGCCATTATAATAATATATTTTGTTCTTCAAAATAATGTTGAAACCTTATTGTCAATATTTTTCTCGGAGGAAATAAGGTTCGCTATAGTGCTAACTTTAGCTACATCCATTACTGCTTCGACATTATCACTTATCCTATCCATACCCGTAGCTTACTCCTTAGCTAATTACTCATTTAAGGGTAAGAAGGCTATTGAGCTACTTACCGATTTACCTCTTGCACTACCCCCTATACTGCTAAGTTTCGCGCTACTACTGTTCCTAGCCAGAAACCCTATTGTTAAGTTTCTTGAGAGTATGGGTTTTGAACTTTTATTTACATCATACGCTATAGTCATAGCTTTACTATTGTACATTACACCCGAAGTAGTGAAGATACTTTACTCAGCATTTTCATCAGTAGACAGGAGATACCATATGGTGCTTAAAACCCTCGGATACGGTGATTTCCAAAGTTTCCTTAAGGTTGATTTGCCTCTTTCAGCTAAGGGAATAGCCTCCGCATTCATAGTGGCTTTAGCTAGGAGCATAGGCGCTTTCGGTGCAATACTTCTCGTTTCCGGCGCAATTAAGGGGAAAACTGAAACCTTGTCAATAGCTATTTTCCTTAATTGGCAAGGAGGTAATATGGATGCTGCTATTGCGGCAGCAACTGTTCTAATACTTATTTCGCTAATTCTATTCTACATTTTTGAGAGGATTAAGAAATGATAGGGATTTATGATTTAGAAGTAGTAAGGGGAAGTTTTCGTTTGAAAATAAGTAGGCTTGAAATTAAGGATAATGAGTACTTTGTAGTACTCGGCCCATCAGGTTCGGGAAAAACAACCCTGTTAAATACGATAGCTGGGTTCATCAGGCCCGTTAAAGGCAGTATTTTCATAGATGGAATTAATGTTGCAGGCTTACCCCCCGAAAAAAGAGGGTTATCCTATGTTTTCCAAGACCCTCTATTACTACCGCACTTATCTGCCTTCGGAAATATACTCTTAGGCTCACACGGCAATGTTGATACCGCTCTAAAGATCGCTAAGCAGCTTGGTTTAGATGATTTACTTGAAAAATATCCTTCTCAGCTTAGTAGGGGACAGCAGCAGAAAGTTGCTCTTGCGAGAGCTCTAGCATACAACCCTAAAGCATTACTTTTAGACGAACCCCTTAGTTCACTCGATAGAGTTTCTAAAGAGGCTATGATAGATGTTCTCCTAAGGCTTAAGGGGAAGAAGACAGTCATTCATGTAACACACGATTTAACAGAAGCGTTCATGTTAGCTGATAGATTAGCTATAATATGTAAGGGTAGGGTTTTAGCCGAGGGAACACCTGATGAAATATTACATAATCCGCCCAATGAGAAGGTAGCTAAGTTCCTCGGTTTAACTAATTTCTTTAAAGGAAAAGCTAGGGTTGTAGGTAAGGATAAGTCAGTGGTTAAAATAGATGATGACGTTATAATCCATGTTTACGGCGAATATAGGGGTGACGTGTTCTTAACTATTTCGCCAAGCGATATTTTCGTAGCTAAAACATTGGATTCCGTAACTGCAGCGAACAAGTTTGAAGGAGTTATTGCTAAAATAGTTCCTAGAGGCGTTGTTGACGAAATTCGGGTGAAAGTAGGTTCTTCAACTACGTTTTCAGTTTACCTATCGAAGAAAGCTGTTAAAGACTTAGGGTTAAAGGTGGGTAACAGAGTGGTAATAGCTTTTAAGAAATCAGCCGTAATAGTGAATAAAATCTAGGTGATAATATTGATGAGGATTCTGGTGTTAACGGATATTCACAATAAATGGAGTATTCTTAGAAAGCTTTTAAGAAAAGTCCGTACTGAGGAAATAGATTTAATTATCGTTGCTGGCGACCTATCGTTTTGCGGAGACTTAAACGAAGCCTTAAACGTTCTGAAGGTTTTATCTAAGGAAAAACATGTACTATTCGTTCCGGGAAACTGCGATAGTCCATCACTTCTCCACCTAGATAAGTATGGTAATGCTGAGAACATTCATGGCAAAGTCGTTAACTATGGGGAATTTATTTT
Source organism: Thermoprotei archaeon (assembly GCA_021158265.1). Lineage (GTDB taxonomy): Archaea > Thermoproteota > Thermoprotei_A > EX4484-217-1 > EX4484-217-1 > DRYM01. The sequence goes on along the minus strand of JAGGUY010000020.1, from coordinate 665 downwards.
CGCTGGCATCGGCGGCTCTAACCCTACACCCTTTAACACTCCAGTAGAGTTCTTAGAGTATGAAATTAAGGAAATCCTATCAAACATTAAGGTGAAACTTGGCGAAAGAAGCCTAGATATTCTAGTAAGCCATTCACCACCCTACAATACAAAACTAGACATAGTTTCTTCAGGCGAACATGTTGGAAGCTTAGAGATAAGAGAGTTCATAGAGGATGTTAAACCGAAGCTATGTATTTGCGGTCATATTCATGAATCACCAGGAATCGACAGTATAGGTGAAACATTGGTTCTAAATCCAGGACCATTAGCTTATGGAAACTATAGTATCGTAGAACTAGAAAAACAAGACATCAAAGTGAAAACGCTTACAATATAGCATTTAAGTAGGCGATTAAGTTTAAAATTTATATTCCCTAACATACCCTAAACTATAAACGAACTAGGGAGGGCCCGTCGTCTAGCCCGGTTAGGACGCCGCCCTTACGAGGCGGTGGTCCGGGGTTCAAATCCCCGCGGGCCCACCATAGGTTTTTCTCACATAGCCATTATTCACTTATTGAACATTGTTGTTTCGAGGATCTTAGATAAACTAATAACTATTACTACTGCTACGAGTATGCCAAAAATCAATGCCAGCATCCTAAGCCCCATAAGTTATGTAG
>JAGGUY010000002.1 GCA_021158265.1 Thermoprotei archaeon | reverse complement strand
ATACCAATTTTCTTTATGGGAAAAAACTCGATTATCCATTACGCAAATCTAATTCTCGGTGAAACATAAATGATAGTAGAAATAATACTAGGCCTAATAATAGGATTACTAATAGGTGTATTAGGTTTACCAATAGATGACAATCCTCATCCATGAATTTTAAGCTTTAAGAAGCTTATATAATAATTTTTTGTCTTTAATTTTGCGAAGAACTTTAATATATTATTTTAAATTATACTACCGAAAATAGGCTAATAGTAGTTCTGGTGTCTTTAGTGAATAGTATTTTAGTAGAAAGTACTATAAATATAAGTAAAATACTTACAAAGTCTTTAAAATTGTTCGAAGTAATCGATGAACAGAATTTGAAGATTATTGAGGCATTATACAATATAGGTCCTCGTAACTTAATGAAACTTAGTAGAGTTACCGGAATTCCTAAAAGCACATTATACAATAGGGTAAGAAAAATTAGGCAAACAGGGGTTTCTGTAGAGCCATTAATAAACGTCAGTAAAATGGGATTAAAGAGATTCTTCATTAAGATTCATGTTAGACCGGGAAAACTGGTAATAACCTATGATATAATTAATAATATACCATGGAGACGAATGGTTGTTGCTTCACATGAACCTTACGAAATGATTTTTGCTAAATTTTACGCTCCCGCAGGACATGAGTATATAATTAGGAAGCTTCTTGAAAGATTAGTAGCGCTCCGTTTAATTAAGAATTATAAAGTTTATGAGACGCACGAAGAACTCTTTGGTTTAGGTTTATCGTCAAAATATGTTGATACAGGCGAGAAAACAGTTAAACTTCCTTGGCAGGAATGGTATAATAGCGTAGTGAATTCTACTGGTTGGAAGCGAAACAATTTACCTTTAAATATTCTTGAGAATCCGCAATATGAAGTGAAAGTAGATAAACATGATGTTATAATTTTACAATATCTTGAAGTAGATGCTTTTAAAGACTATGTTGAATTAGGTAAGTTAGTTGGGCTTAGCCCTGCTACTGTTAAGCATCATTATTCTAAGCATCTCATAGGGTATAAGGTAATTCTAGGATATGTGCCAAGAGTTGCACTATTTCATCCTGATATGCTTAATTATCTTTATGGGATAATAGATTTCCCCGATGAAAAGGCTATGCTCAATTTTGTTAATACTTTATGGAATAGTCCAATAATGCCTAGGTTCGCTAGAGTCCTTGGAGATAGTAAAATCATTGCCACTTTCGAAATACCTAAGACTGAGGAGGTTAAGTTTTTAGCTTTCATGGAGGGTTTAGCTAAGGAAAACATAGTTTATGATTACACTTTATATCCTATAGTTGTTAGAACGTTGTCTACTTGGACTATTCCTGCCGAAATGTTTACTGAGCATGGTTGGTTAAGTGGTTGGGATATTATTCTTAAGGTTGTCAGAAGAGTTCTGAGAGAAGAAAAGAAGGTTTATAGTGGGAGAAAGGTACGGTGAAGAAATAAATGTTTGCTTTTACTTTGTTGTCTTTATTTTAGTAGTGTTGTGATTAGTGTGTCTAGTGCTGATGCTATGTAGACCAGGTGATTTTGAAAAGTGTTAAGCTTCCTTAAAAGTGATTTTCCACTTAGAGTTCATTATCTTAAAGAAGAATTCCCCTTAACAAAAAATCATAACTCATCTCCGCATTTTACTAAACATCTCCTTGTCTCATTAATTACGGGTTTAAATAGTATCGCTTGATTATGGTGTTTACCATGTGGTCGTATTAAGCCTTGCATTCTCAGCTAATTCTATAAATATTCCATAAATTCTCTTCTTTAGTTGAAATAAGTTTCCTTAGCCTTCATATGTGTTGATTATGGAATAAACTCTATGAGTATAGCAGATATTTTTCAGAACTCTATCCTTCATTGAGACTAAATATATGTTAGAGACCTAACACTTCTAGTCCTAGAAGGTCTCTTATAATACTTCCTTTGATATTTATGTCTTTATCGAAGGAAATTAGGGTCTTAGCTCCTACTAAATATGCTGCTACAACATGAAGTAAATCTAGTGTTTTCAATTTTAGCTTGTTGGCGTAGCTTAGTGATTGACTGTACAGTTCATCCCAATTAATAGTAGCTATTTTCACCTTACATTTCTTAATAGTATAGCTAACCAATGCTTCAAGTTCTATATCACTTAAATTCATAATCCGACTATAGACAGAATACAACTCTAATACTACTAGTTGCGAAATGACGATTTCATTTTCTTGATATCCTGATATGAGAGTTATGGCTCTATTGTGCAGTTTGTCCTTAGGATTAATATATGCTATTAAAATGTTAGTATCAAGGTATATCAACGTTCTCTGCACTCTTCAACATCTTTAACAGTTGGTAAATTCTCATATGGTATGCCTTCACGAAGAAACCTCTCAGTAAGTTCCCTAACTTTCCTCTTATGCTCAATAAGTTCCCTAACCTTCGGTAAACCAGCCTCAATAATGATATTATAGGCATGGTTGCGACTTCTAGCAATACCTAGCCTAACCATCTCCTCAACTATATCAGCAATTCTCTTACTAACCTTAATAGTAACTGTTTGCGAACTAGCCACCAGTATCTCCGAGTATTTTTTTATAGTATCTCAGTACTATATAGCTTACTATGAAGGTACACCTAATTATGTGGTATTCAATACAATCTCAGCTGGGTTCCAAGTCTATCTGCTATAGGCGACTTGATATGCTTACCTCTATAGATGACATGTGACATACATTTAATCCTTAATTACTTCATGTAAAACATGCTTAACCTTATAACCTAAACTTAATATCTCAATTTACAATAAGCAATATCATGGTGTAATCCCCTTACAGCAGATCATAAATGGGTTTAGAAAACTGTTAAAATACAATGTTAATTAAGCATAATGCTGAAAAGTCTTATCATCCATAGTTATAGTGAAATACCTCTATGAAGGTTAAAATTCTTCCTCAACATACTCTACGGGTTCTACGTTAAGTTTTTCCCTAGCTATTTGGTCTATTTCGTCTCCCACAGCTTCCCTATAGTGCTTACGTTCAAACTCAACTATTTTCCTATAGGCTTCCTTTATTTTCGAAGACTCAACATACAATACGTTTCCTTCATCATCTTCGAAAAATACTGCAAACTTTTTCCTCCTATGATCAGGAACTACATGGATGCATGGTGGATTTTCACATTCATACTTTTCAGACACAATAGCACACCTTAAGTGAGATTACTTTTACGTTTCGGTCAGTTCGCGGTAATGACATCATCTCGATCTCTGGGGGGCAAGTGTCATCATTCCACGTTATCACTCGGTAAAGTAGGTATTTAAGCTTGGTGGGATTAAGATTTATTTTGTTAGAAGCAAAGTATTGTAGCTTAGTGAAAATGGGCCATGTGTAAAATAACGGTTTACACTAATGCTGAAATTTTCACTCAAGACCCACTAAACCCTAGGGTTAATAGCTTAGCTGTAGCATGTAATGAAATAATTGATGCTGGTGAGTCATTGGAGAACAAGTATTTGGGAGCTAAAATAGTTGATTTAAATGGGGCAACGGTTATTCCAGGATTTATAGATACACATCTCCACTTAAAATGGCTTGCCCTTCAGAAACAATGGATTAACCTATCTGGTACTAGAAGTATTGAAGAATTACTTAGCAAACTTAAAGAAGCAAAAACACCGTGGATTATAGGTAGAGGTTTTAATGAGAAGCTCTTCTCTGAAGAAAAAATACCTACAAGACATGATCTAGATGAAGCATTCCCTGAAAAACCAGTTTTAATAGTGCGTGTGTGTGGGCATATTGGAGTAGCAAATACGCAATTGCTTAAGAAAGTAGGGTTATGGGATAATCCGGAAGTAGTTAAGGGCGTCGAAATAGATAGTAGCGGTAAACCTACAGGTGTACTTAAGGAGAAAGCTCTAGAGTTTGTACTAGAGAAAACACCTAAGCCCCCACTTAAACAATACATTGAATTTATGAAGAACGTTTTAAATGAGCTATTAAGTAAAGGGTTAACTACTGTAGCATCTATGAATACTGACCCCTTAGAATTCTACATACTGCAAAGCATTGATACTTCGTTGAAAGTCAGAGTATTTTTCGACGTTAAGTATCTTGAAACACTATCTAAACTTATGATTAAGGGGTCCTTCGGAAACGAGAAATTGAGGGTTAAGGGTGTTAAGATTATAGGTGACGGTAGTTTCGGAGGTAAAACAGCTGCTTTAAGACATAACTATGTTGGAACTGAAAGTAAAGGAGAACTCCTCATAACCAGTAGTGCTCTGGAAAACATTGTTAGCGAAGCTAAGAAGTTAGATATGCTGGTAGCAGTTCATGCTATAGGAGATAGAGCTATAGAGGAAATTTTAAATGTTAAAGAAAGTCTTCTGGGAAACATTAGAATTGAGCATTGTAGCTTAACACCCCCTGACATAGTTGAAAAGCTTTCTGAAAAGAGAGTTTTTGCTCTCTCAGTTCAACCTCACTTTAGAATTTCAGACACATGGCTACCTAAAGTGATAGGTGAAAGTAGTAAGTATGCTTACATGTTCTACACCCTATCAAAGAGGGGTTTACTTGTCTCCTTCTCTTCAGATGCCCCAGTTGAACCTTTCGACCCGCTGGTTAATCTTGAAGCAGCAATAAGCGAAGAAGGAGTGGGGGAACGTGTTCCGATAAGTGAAGCTCTCAAAATGTACACTAAGAACGGTTGTTTAGCACTTAACGAAAAAGACAAGGGTGTTCTTAAGAGAGGCTATAAAGCAGACTTCGTAATTTTAAGCAGAAACATTTTCAGAGAAAAACCTAGTGAGGCTAAGGTTATTGCTACGATTATTGAAGGAAAAATTGCGTACGGTAAAATACCGTAAACACTTAACAACAATAATACTTCTCGCACTATCAATATACACCCTATATACAGGTATTATAGCGATCAATAAGAGTAATACGTATGTTAGTGACGAAATATACTATGTAACAGCAGCTAAAAACATTGGAATTAAGGTTTTCGGAATAAACGTTACCAAAACACCCTATCCTGAGTACAAAGGTCTTAATTTGAAGGAGAATTTAAACTTAGAACATCCTCCACTAGCCAAATACATAATATTCATTTCAATGCTTATTCTAGGTGACACATATTTTTCATGGAGAATACCTGGCGTAGTTCTTCACACACTAATGATATTCCTAGTCTTTCTCACGGTAAAGAAGTTGGGCGATGAAATTTCGGCCATTGTTTCCTCATTCATAGTTGCTTTTGACCCCATACTTAGAAACCTTAGCTACATAGCTATGTTAGATATTTATGTAGCATTCTTCCTTACAGCATCATTTACAGCGTTGATTTATGGGAGGAAAACCTTAGCCTTTATACTTTATGGATTAGCTTTAGCATCAAAATATACGGCTCTTTTCGCTTTACCAGTATTCCTAATTATCCTACGTAGCTACCATAATGAGAAAATGCGGAAAACACCACTATATGTTCTATTGGCTGGAATCGTTTATGCTGCGACATGGATTCCTTTCGTAACATATTTCGCTAATGAGAAAGGCGTTCTCTACTACGGTTTTCAAAGGGTTTATGAGGAACATGTTTTCGCAATGAAATGGCATTTGTCAAGTAAAGGCGGGCACAGTTACTCATCGCCTCCATGGGGCTGGCTGTTTAACTCTAAGGTATGGCCTATTTATGGTGGAATGTCTGTACATTCAAACATCTACATGAACATAGTTTTCGCAATACTACCATTAATGTATGGTTTGTTTTCCCGAAAAATAGACTCTAGGAGATTCTACCCTTACTACTGGTTCCTATCAGTAATTGCCGGTTTCATACTAATATATGAGCTAGGATCAACAACACAATTCATATTCTACGCAGCAACATACGAGCCATCAATAGCTATAGGTGTTGGTACGCTACTTTTCCCATCAATTGATGGTTTATCAGAAAAAATAAGCGAATGGCGTCATCGCGGTAGGAGGGGACAATCACATTCGCAATCATGTATGTAAGCTAGGTTATGCTATATTGCAATATGGTTTTCCCCTATTTTTCCAACGTAATTATTTTATTTGTTTTGACCTTCAGCAATCTTAAAGCGCACTTGAATATTTCATATTTGTTGCGACACAAGGCAACGTTTAATCATGTATTTAGTCATTATTTTTAGTGAACACATTGTAAACCCGTTAAGTGTAAAGGAATATTCCGGAACCCTTCGGAATATGGTGTTTTAGGGTACATTAAGATTGCAGAGTTGCCCCTTCTCTTACCGCTCCGCCATGTATATATTTTCAGCTCGTATCTAATATTCTTTCCTACAGTTGCCGAGAAAACATTATTTTCTATTACTCCCCATTTTAATAACCGGTAGTCAAGCATTATGTTAAACGAACTATTTTTTCTAGGAATAAAGTTGCTGAAGAAAATAGCGTATAAATGTGAGATAGACAATTTAGAATACCTAGGCTACGAAGGTTTAGTTAAGGCTATTTCTAGAGAATGTACTAAAGTTTGTACAGATCTTCTTAGTGGATGTTTTAAGGTATCAGCTAATGGCGAAGAATTAGTCATTAACTGTCCTCAAGGTAAAGAACTCTACGTAAAAACAGGACATAATATCTTAAGCAGGATAGTACATTATGAAGAACTGTTAGAAATAAGGAGAAATATGTGTGAGGAAATAGTAAAAAACTTAAGCAAACTACTTAAGCACAAACTCAAACTCGGCAAGAACACTATAACTTTTACACCATGGAGTACGACATATTTTCAATTTAACCATGTTAAAAACACATTAACCAAAACCTTAGCGAAGCCTTTAGGAGTTTACTCTACTATAGAAGCAAGCACTATTAAACTAAGTAGAAAATACGCTAACGAAATACTGCTAAAAAACGGAGTAGAAATTTCTGCTAAAAAGAATTTCCTAGAAATCAAGAAGCATAAGTACATGGTTAAAACATATTTAGAAAACCATAGTGAAACCTTAGTGTTAACAGACTCTAGAGAAAAGTATTTTGCATTAAAACATGGAAGGAATGTAGTGTATGGGTTAGTGAACGACTACATAGTTTTTGAAGGTCTCTCTAATATAAAGCTGGAATTAGACTTTTCAGGAGGCACATTATGGTTTCCAGCATATTTAACTGTAAATGCTATAACGCTAAACTTTGATGAGAATTTTGAGGGTAAAATTCCTCTTTGGATTTCATACTGCTCTAAAACACATGGCATAAGCATACACACTTACCCTTCAGCTAAATTTAGCATTAAAGGAGACACTATTGAAATTAGAGAATTTAGGAAAGCATTCATTTCGTTACATAGGGGATGTTGGAATAGAGGAGGTATTGACTGGTTTAGCATAGCTCAGGTATTAAAACCTATGGTTACTATTTTACCTTCAAACATTACACTTATTGAGTTACAACCTAAGCATGTGATAGCTGCTGGACTAAGTTTTAAGGAGAGAATGTTCGAGGTATCATTGTATAACATGTTGGATAGAGAAATTCTAGCGAGAATTAAAATACCTTGGAAAATTGTAAACGCTGAAAAAAGATCTGTAATTAAGGGTTCATTCCTAGGCGTCGTAGATTACGATTATAATGTAGCATATGTGCCCTTAAGCCCTAACGAGATAGCTAATGTGCGTTTTGAAATAAGCCCTTTCGCTATTGTTAGATCCATGTGATTTCTGTTTTAAACAGGGATCTTCTTTGAGTTTTTAGCTAATTCCTTAGCTAACCTATCTATATCTAATTTCTTCTCAAGTTCTAAAACAATGTCTACTTTGGCATGAGCTATCGCCTTAAAACCCCTATATGCTGGTGAAGCTCGACATTCAATAACGTTTCTTGAGGAAACATCGTACGTGCCTATTTTTCTCGCTAGTTTGACTATTTCATCTTTATCTAGCCCAATAAGTGGTCTTAGGATAGGGTATTCTAGGTTATAGCTTATTGCGAAAATGTTGTCTAGAGTTTGCGAAGCAACTTGTCCTAGGCTCTCGCCTGTAACTATAGCTTTGGCTCCTTCGATTCTAGCAAGCTCTATTGCTGTTTTAAACATTGTTCTCTTACATGCTAAACACACTAGTTGAGGTCTTACATTCTCAACAATAGTTCTTAAAGCTTCGCCATAGCTTACCTCGTAAAAGTAAAATTCATCTTCAGGCACCCATTCTCTAAGAATCTTTATTGTAGTGTGGGCTTTTTCAACAGCTTCTCTCGAGGTAAATGGTCCACTATTGAAGAACACAGGTATTACTTTAACACCACGTTTCATAATAAGCCATGTTGCTACTGGAGAGTCTATTCCTCCAGAAACAAGCGAAATAGCCTTACCCTCAACCCCGTAAGGTAATCCTCCAATACCATCGAAAACTTCGTGGTAAATATAGGTTTTTCTAGATCTAACTTCAACATAAATCGTTACGTCGGGCGATGTAAGGTTAACCTTCAGCTTCTTCTCTCCTAGTTTATCAAGAACCTCTGCTCCCAATATTTTCTCTAACTCCTTGCTGGTAATAGGGAATCTCTTTACCCTCCTAGCTCTAATAGCGAATGATTGATTTTCCTTTAGAACCTCTAAAGCATAATTTACAACAGACTTCTTTATCTCACTAATTTCTGTTCTAACCTCTACTGCAGGACTTGTCGAAACAACGCCAAAGACTTTAGAAACAATATTTGCTACCTCTGCAGCATTATCAACGTTGTTTATGAAAATTCTTCCCGGAATCAATCTTATATTTACCCTTTCATACCCATGTTTTCTTAGAACATATTTTATGTGGTCAATAAGTTTTTTCTCCATGAGCTCCCTAACATAAGGGGATTTTAGTGTTACTTCTCCATACCTTACTAAAACAACATTGTTTTCCACGACTATACTCTCCCTTCAGCATTTAGCATTTACCTGAATTTAAACCCCCACATCTCTCTTGGACGCTTAATTAAAGTTCTACATATAGTGCATATTATTTCTCTGCAATCAACACTTGTACATCTTTGAGAAGCTATCTTATCGGCTAAAAGCAATATTAAATTGTAAGCTAACCTATTCTCCTTAAGTTCAGGGAATGTGTCAGCTCCTCTCTTACCTAAAAGATAGTTCGAAATAGCTGCTGGTGTTAAACCTAAGATCTTAGCTGTTTCATAAATAGTAAAGCCATACTTCTTAACCAAGACCTCAGCTATTAACGCTCTAATAGTTGGCATTAGCTTTTTAGCAACTATTTCACATGGCATTTCGAGCCTTTCAAGAGTATCACTGCTCATTGGCTCCTCTCCTCTCTAATGCTTGATACTTAAATTTGAAACCACAAATAAATCTTTAACGCCGTTAAATTCATATAAACTAAACAAAGCAAACACATATATTCTCTCTGAACTGTAAAATAATAGTGTCCGATGAGGATTTACTCCCGGACCGAAAAATGATGGAGGTCAACTTACCCGACCGAGGATTCCAAAACATCTAAACTAATTGTCGTAATTCACTATTCTTATGCAGTGTAAAAGAAAGGAGATAGTCTTGATCATTGCGGGTAATTTAACTTTAGATGAAATAATCGCAAAGCAAAAAACCTATAAAAACATGCTTGGAGGCCCACCAGCATACTCTGTAAAATCTCTTTATAGCGTGTTTAGTGTAAAGCCTACTGTGTATTCATGTGTAGGGTACGATTTTCCTGAAAGTTTTGAAAGCGAAATAGCCTCGCTAAGTAAGCTCTACATATCTAAAAGTAATAAGCCAACTACAAGATTCAAGCTTATAGAGACAAATGGTAGACAACTATTTATGCTCACTTACTCGGGGGAGATAGAGACCATAGATCTTAGCTTAGAAAGTGTCTACATGTTCTCTCCAGTTTACAAGGAGGTTAAGCTTGACTTTCTTAAGAGAGCATATAAGGTTGGGTTAGTTATTCTAGATCCTCAGGGATACCTACGGGTTGTTGATGATGATTTAAGGGTTTATTTGAGATTTAATAGTGCTATATGGGAATTGCTAAAATATGTAAGTGTTCTTAGAGTTTCCACTGATGAATACATGGCTCTTTCTAAGGGATTAAGTATTAAGAGGTTTCTTGAGAAAACATATACTTTAGGCGTTGAAGTAGCAATAGTTACATCGCCGAAAACAGTTCATGTAGTTAGCGATGGGAAATATTTTGAGTTCCCAACATACACGAATGTTAATGTTAAATCGACTACTGGAGCTGGTGATGTTTTTACAGCTTTCTTCACTTACGTTTATTCTAAAAATTACGATGTAGAAAAGGCTCTAGCTTACGCTGTTGTAGCCTCAAGTTTCGCTGTTGAGAACATAGGGCCTAGCAGTATTGATAGGGAGAGATTCTTTGAAAGACTTAGAGAATACATGGAATTGCTTTATGAATGAAGGTTAAAAATCATTTATTAAAACTCGTATTCCTCATGCTCATGTTCGTGATGTAGGTGCGGATGATACCTTATCCTCTCAGGATGGAATGGCAACTTTATATTTTCTTTCTGATGCTTCAGTATAGCCTTAAGTAGCATGTCCTCTCTGGGCACACCAACAAACTCCACATTCCCGTTAATAGCTACTGTAGGAACTGCTGTAACACCATACATGTCCGCTATGTCACCGTTTTCCAGAGCTTCAACAGTATCAGCTATAACTTTTCCTTCACTTGCAAAAGCGAACATGTTTGCCTCTAAAGCAGCATATGGACAATAGGGACATGTTGGTGTAACTATAACCTCAACATATGCTTTACCTTTAAGCTTAGTCTTAAGCTCAGCTATTGTTTGAGGGTTAAGTCCCGGATCATTTGTTGATAATCTAATTATTGTTTCTACTAAACCTCTTACCTCCTCTCCAGCAGGAATGCCAGTATACCTTATGTAACCATTATACAATAGTACCGATGGAACCCTGTTAACGAAGTATTTTTGGAATACTTCTTCATCTTTCTCTTTCCAAAATACCTTCACTATTATTTTCCCATTGGACGTTTCTCTTAGCAATTCGCATAGGTCAAGTGTTGTTTGACAGTATTCACACTTTGGATCATTAGATACGAAAACCAGGCACTCAACATTGTTCACTATATCTTTAAATGCTTCTCTAAGTGCTTCCTTTGTTTCCTCATCAACTTCCAATACCATTATACATGCCCCCTAATTTCTTCTGCTGTTTTTATAGTAGCTCTTTTAATCTTTTTCGCCGTTAAAGAGTTTTGAACGTATGCTTAAAACTAGTATTCTATGCCCTTGCGCGCGAGAACTCCTTTATCGAAATAATGCTTAATCTTTCTCATTTCAGTAACTAAGTCTGCTTTCTCAATAATTTCCTTAGGAGCTTTTCTTCCGGTAAAAACTAGTTCAGCATCTATTCTGTTCGCTAAAACCATTAGTCTATAGGCTTTTTCTAAGGAAACAATGCCGTAAGCTAAAGCTACATTAATTTCATCAATTATTATGAGGTCGGGTTTCATTTTCTCTATCTCTAAAAATGCATCATCAAGTACCCTATTTACCTCCCTAATTACCTCTGGAGGCGGTGATCTTAAATCTATGAATTTCTCAGGCCCTGAACAAATATGTTTCAAAGGGTACCCTTGAGATGCTAGATATTCAAAAAGACGTTTTTCACCTGTTTCCCAACCCTTTAGCAATTGTATTATGAAAACTTTCTTTCCCCAACCTAAAGCCCTTATTGCTAAACCTATAGCTGCTGTTGTTTTTCCCTTACCATCCCCTGTATATACGTGAAGCATTAATTCCCCCTAGATATCGCAGGTTAAGCATCCGCCAGCATACTCTTCTGAAGCACTAACATATTCTTCATTCTTTATCCTAACTTTTGTTGAGGTTAATTTAAGGGATTTAAGTGTGAGCTTGGATTTCTTTTTGCTTTTGCCGTTTCCCTTATTCTTACTTTCTTCTGTAGATTTTACTCCAAAATATATTACTTGTTGTGATTTACTTTTATCTCTGTAAACGGTTATCCCTTTACATCCGAGTTTCCACGCTAGCATATATGCTTCATATACTGCTTCAGGAGGCATTTCTGCTCTCATGTTTATTGTTTTACTTACTCCTTGATCTACCCATTGCTGGAAAACTGCCTGATGTAGGATGTGCCATGCGGGTTCGATATCGTGCGCTGTTCTATATATTTTCTTTAAATCGTAAGGTATGTTTTCCATGTGAACTATGCTTCCTGTTTTAGCTATTTCCTTGAACACGTTTTTATTAACGATGCCGTACTCCATTATTTCTCTCTGGAATAGCCTATCGACCTCTATGAATGTACCTACAGTTACATGTCTTACAAAAGCTATTGCGAATAAAGGTTCAATACTTGATGTTGTTCCAGCAATTATACTTATGCTTCCAGTAGGCGCAATTGACGTTACAGCAGCATTTCTCAGACCGATCTTCTTCCTTAAAGCCTCAATGGTTTTCCAATCAACAAGCGGTCTCTCACTAACAATTTTCCTCACATACTCAGAAATTTCCTCCTTAATACCCGAGATCTCGAATATTTCTCTTAACGGCTTAGCTGTAAGCCATGTTGGACGATATTTTTCGGGATCATAAGCTGGAAAGCTCCCTCTTCTACCAGCAAGCATAATGGATTCCAATATTGCGTTATACTCTATCCATTCCATAAGGTAATATGCTAAATATAGTGCGTCCGGAGAATCATAGGGTATTTTTAGTTTTATTAGCATGTGTGCCCATCCCATAACACCTAAACCAATCTTCCTAGTCCTCTTAGTAGCCTCCTCAATTTGCTTAAGAGGATACTTGTTAGCGTCTATGACATTGTCAAGAAACCTCACTGCTATCCTTACGGTTCTCCCTAAATCCTCCCAATCTATTGTTGGTTTCCCGTTTTCCTCCTTAACGAATTTTTCAAGATTAATAGATCCTAAATTACATGATTCCCAAGTTAAAGCTGGTACTTCACCGCATGGATTCGTAGCGTTTATTTTACCTAGGTACCATACTGGATGTCTCCTATTAATCGTATCTATGAATAATAATCCAGGATCTCCTGAATCCCATGCTGAATAGGCTATTTCATTAAATAGCTTCTTAGCATCAATTTCTCTTACAATTGCTCCTTCGTTTTCGGCTATTGCTAATGCTTCGTCGAATGTTAGTATTTTCGTTTCGGAAAGAAGTATAGCTCCACCTCTCTCTTCAAGTTCCTTAAGGATTTCTTCCTGAATCCATTCCTCCCTTATGCTATGTCTTGCTCTAACTATTCCGTAAAATCTAGAATCATGGCCTAAGTCTTTGTCTAGAAGTGTTTTTCTTGGATTAATTAGAGGCCAATTTCTTCCTTCCTCTACTGCTTTGAAGAATTTATCATAAATTCCTACTGAGATGTTAAAGTTTTGAAGGACAATATCCTTAAGCTTACCTGATTTGGCTTTAATGAATTTCTCTATGTCAGCATGCCAGACATGGAGCACTCCCATGTTTGCTCCGCGTCTTCTACCTCCCTGCTTAATAACATCTGTTGCTACATCGAACATTCTCATGAAGCTTAATGGTCCTGAAGCAACTCCTGCTGTTGAAGCTACAACATCTCCTTCAGGTCTTAGCTCTGAAAAGTCCCATCCTGTTCCTCCTCCGGATTTCTGAATAAGTGCCATTGCTCTTAGAGAGTCCATTATTCCTTCTCCATCAGGAGTGGTCATGGCATCTCTTATTGGCAATACGAAACATGCTGAGAGTACTCCTACTCTAGTGCCGGCGTTCATAAGTGTTGGCGAATTAGGTATGAATTTTAAATCGCTAAGTATTCTATAAAATTCCTCTTCAACTTTAGCTACTTCCTCATCGGATGCTCCGTAGAGTTTTTCTATTGAGGCGAGATGTTTTGCCACTCTCCTAAAGAGCATTTGAGGTGTTTCAATTAACTTAAGGGTTTCAGGGTTTTTGAGTAAATATCTCTTCTCAAGAAGTTTAATAGAGTTGAAAGTTAATTTAAGATCTTTTTTATCAAGAAGTTTATTGTAAAATCCTGCTTCCTTATAAATACGTTTTAGAGCATAAGCTTTAGCTACTTCTTCATAAAGGGGTTTCTCAATACTTAACTCTATAAGGGTTCTCTCAATAATATCAGATATTTCTTTAGAGAAAATCCTTCCACCATTACGTCTTGCTTTCTCAACAACCTCCCTACATATCTTCTCAACTACAGGGTGTATATCTACAGGTGTTGGCCGGCCTGTTACAACAGACAGTTCAACCAGAGTATTTTCCAGACTCCTCTCAATTTTCTCCATGAGAAATTTTTCAACGCTTCCATCAGATTTAATGACCTCTACGCTACTCTCCTCCGCCTCCGCAACCCTGACCTCCATAAACTACACCATAATCGTTAATGGTTTAATGTAGAGTCACACCATGGGCAACATAATCTATCTCATGGTAGAGTATTTAAAGTTTTGACGCTTCAGCAAAACAGTAATACATGAAGCGTAATCCTAAATATACCTATATAGATATATTTACATGGAGATTTCGTATAAAAGTCCTCTGAAAAGGGAGGGTGTAATACCTTAAGGGGGAGATCTACGAGAGACAGCTACGAACCATTACATTACGTATTACTGTCGAAATACCTAATTACCTTTACGATAGCGTTAGCTATTGCCTCAATATCTTCCAATGGTGTTATTGGGTCGGTGTAGAGACTTAGACATTTCCTTGAAACTTCTTCGGCAATAGGTGTTCTAGTGTTTCTATAGTCTACATATTTTCCGGAATAGAACGGGCATTTCCATGGACATCCCTTACCGTGTCCTATAAGGTTCTTCATAAATGGGTGTTTATACACTACTCTAGGGTACATTATTGCTATAGGTGCTCCCTCAGCTCTTACAGCCTTAAATATTTCATCTCTCATACTAGCTAACTTAGGTTTCTCCAGCAGTATTTCGAAAATACTCCATGAACTAACGACATGCTTCCTTTCAGTAGGCAATTTTATCATATCAGAATAGTTTTCTAAGATCTCGAAGTATTTTTTAACACGTACCCTTCTTTCCCTGTTAAATCTTTCAAGCTTCTTGAGCTGGCTTAATGCTAACGCGGCTTGCATTTCAGTCATTCTAAAGTTAAACCCTAATGTTTCACTAAAATACCTTAGCCTTTCACCATGGCTCCTAATTAGCCTAGCTCTTTCAGCTAATTCATCATTATTCGTAGTTACTACTCCACCTTCACCTGCCGTAATATTTTTCGTCGCATAAAGGCTGAAGGCTGCTATGTCACCTAATGAACCAGTGTATTTTCCTTTGTATTTAGCACCTATTGCTTGAGCTGAGTCCTCAATAAGAAATAACCCTTTCTCATCAGCTATTTCTCTTAATT
>JAGGUY010000036.1 GCA_021158265.1 Thermoprotei archaeon | reverse complement strand
TATTCATGAGAATCCCCTTACTTTTAGCAATAATTGCAACAGGATTTTTACTTTACAAAAGAGAGGGATGGAGTGTTGCTAAATGGTGGTTCTTCGGTATACCAGTGTGGATTGTTTACTTAGCGTATCAATTCGACCCGCTCATGGTATTATTCATGGTTTGGGGAGCTTATCTTTTCGTAGAGAAAAAATATTATGCCTCAGGAATCTTATGGGGTATAGGTACTGCTTTGAAATTTGTCCCTATACTGTTTGTACCGCTAGCTTTCAAAGTCATTGGTGATAAGAGAGTCTTCATGAAATTCCTCATATCGTTTCTCATTCCTGTCACAATAATATCGCTACCATTCCTCTTATTCAACCCCGTTTTAATGGTTAAGAAAGTTCTAGAATTTCATGCTTCAAGATACCCACAGATGCTTTCAATATTCAACATACCTATGTTAGCGACAAACCATAACCTTGCTTTCTCTGATATTCTAAGTTGGATATGGATACCTGTGTTTATAGCGGTTTATGCTGTAATATTAGTGACGGTAAATGTTAGGGAAGGAGATAAGGATTCTCTCTTTGCAGCATTTGCTTTAATAACCCTCGCTTTTATAATTTTCAACAAAGTTCAAAATCCACAGTATATTCTTTGGTCATATCCCTTCCTAGTGTATTCTCTTAACAGAATAGGCAGTAAGAAAGTAAAATATGCCCTACTAATAGCTACACTCATTGGCTCAGTTATTTACCCATTAATATACTATGTTCCACCAGCTGTCCTGAATAAGCCAATACTGATAGAGGAAGATATGAAGTTTTACAGTGCAAGAGACTTACTTATCAAATCCTTTGAAGGCTCAGGTAAGTTCATTATTGAGGGGTTCTTAAACTTCATGCATAGATACTTCTTAGAACTCAACATGCTATTATATAATAACTTCAATATTTTAGGTGCGTTAGCTGTTTCCATGTATAATGCTTTACTATTGCTATTGTTCTTAAACTTGTTTAAGTTCAGATGTGATTTAAGCAGTATTCGGTTTTTAATTAAGAAGTACAGTAGTAATCAGCGTTTGAGGTATTGAAGCTGAAATGTGCGGTATTGTCGGCTTAGCATGTTTGCCTGGAAGAATAGTTAATCCCGCTAGAGCTGTTAGGAAAAGTCTTGAAAAACTAGAGTATAGAGGTTATGATAGCGTAGGAATAGCCGTAATATTTAATGGAAAAATAATCATAAAGAAGGGGAGGGGGAAAATACATGAAGTACATTCAAAATTTAACTTCGACGGAACACCGGGCAACACAGTTATAGGACACACTCGCTGGGCTACCCATGGTGCTCCAAGCGATGCAAACGCTCATCCGCACAGTGATTGTTTAGGTACAATCGCTATTGTTCATAATGGAATAATTAAGAACTTTGATGAACTCAAAAAAGCCCTCATAAAAAAAGGACATGTTTTCCATAGCGATACAGATACAGAAGTTGTTTCTCATCTTGTCGAAGACTTCATTAGAAAAGGTTTAAAGCCATATGAAGCATTCAAGGAAGCTATTAAGAAAGTTAAAGGTAGTTACGCTATAGCGCTAATAACGGCTTACGAACCAGATAAAATATTTTTTGCTAAGAAAGATTCTCCACTTATCATAGGCTTAGGTGACGGCTTCAACTTTTTAGCAAGCGATATACCCGCATTTCTTGAATATACAAGAAGAATTATTGTTTTGAGAGATAACGAAATAGGCTATATAACCCCAACAAACGTCGTTATAGAGAATATTGTAACTGAGGAGAAGGTAAACGTTCAATCAAGAGTAAGAATTGTAAATTGGACTCCGGAAATGGCGGCTAAAGCAGGATATCCACACTTCATGCTTAAGGAAATTCACGAACAGCCCAGAGCACTTAACGAAACACTTCTAGGCTTAGGTCCGGAAATTAATAGGGCAGCGGAGCTCATTTTAAAAGCCGATAGAGTATTTATTGCCGCTGCCGGAACAAGCTACCACGCAGGACTCGTTTTCGAATATTATCTCGCTAAATTACCCGGCATAATGTCACATGCATTCATATCCAGCGAATACTCCAAATACTCTAAGATCGCGGATTCAAATGATCTATTAGTAGCTATATCGCAAAGCGGTGAAACCATAGATACGCTTATGGCTTTAAGACTTTTCAAGGAAAACGGGGCAAAAGTAATTTCAATTTCGAACGTAATAGATAGCGCTATTCCAAGAGAAAGTGATTTAACAGTGTATACTAGAGCTGGTCCGGAAATAGGTGTTGCAGCAACTAAAACGTTTACAACACAAGTTCTCGTAGAACTCGTGTTAGCTTTGAAAATAGCAGAACTTGAGGGAACATTATTACCTTCAGAGTACAATGAAAAATTGTCTACGTTAACCAAAATACCTAAGGTTGTTGAAGAAGTAATTTTGAAGAATGAAGCATTAGCATTACAATTAGCCAATACTTTAAGCTATAAAAACAACATTTACTATCTCGGAAGAGGTCTGGGCGTTCCAATAGCTAAGGAAGGTGCTTTGAAACTTAAAGAAATAGCATATATTCATGCTGAAGCATACCCTGCAGGAGAAAGCAAACATGGACCTATAGCATTAGTTGAGAAGGACTTTCCGGTGCTCTTTGTTGTTTTAGATGATGAAAATAAGGAAAGCATTGTAGGGAACATTATGGAAATGAAAGCACGTAACGCATACACCATAGGGTTATTAACTTATGGAAATGATGAAATAGCTGAAAAACTCGATTTCACATTTACACTTCCACGACAAGAATACTTTATTTCCCCCATAACTTATACACCAATTTTACAGTTAATTGCATACTACACGGCTGTCAAAAGGGGGTATGATCCTGATAAACCAAGAAACTTGGCTAAAACAGTCACAGTAGAATAGTTAAGCTTAGGGTGTATGAATTGTCCTTGCGATCAAGAATAAAGGCTGTGGTTTTAGCTGGAGGTAAAGGGGAAAGATTACAACCATTGACAACACATACACCCAAGCCTTTGATAAGAATTGTAGGAAAAGCTCTTGTAGACTATGTTTTAGAAGGACTTACAACATTACCTCTAGAAGAAGTAATCGTAATTGTTTCAGATAGAAAAGTAGGTAATTATATCGTAGAAAAGTGGAGTTCAAAACTTCTTCTCACAGTAGCTTACCAGAGGAAACCAGGAATAGAAGGAGCTATGCTAACAGCAAGAGAATACTTAGGTAAGGGTGAAAGCTTCGTTTTAGCTTACGGAGATATTGTAGTTGATAAGGAAGCATACCTAAGAACTTACGAAACATACTTAAGCAAAGGCTCTAATGGAGTAATAATGTTATCACCTAAAATAGACGTTGAATCCTACGGAATAGCCTATGTTAGTGAGGAAAGAATCTCTAAGGTTGAGGAAAAACCTATACCACAACGTGCTAAAAGCACCTTAGCAGTAGCAGGAATTTTCATACTACCCTATGATATTTTCGAATATTTAGAAACAGACATGAGCTTTACTGAATCATTAAACACCTTGGCCTCTACGAAAACACTTACCTACTACATGTGGAGTAAATGGTGGGTTGATATAGGATATCCCTGGGATATTCTGGAGGCAAATAAGAACATACTTTCAGAACTTAAAGGATCATATATTAGCGATAAAGCTCATGTTTCATCTAAGGCTATAGTTGAAGGAAAAGTTTACATAGATGACGGAGCCGAAGTAGACCATAACACAATAATTAAAGGACCCGTATACATAGGAAAGAATAGCTTTGTAGGAGCTGGGGCTTTCGTAAGGAAGTTTGCTTCAATAGAGGAGGAAGTTATTGTAGGTGCTTATTCTGAAGTTAAAAACTCATCAATACAGCCCAATGTAACGATAAGCTCCTTTAGCTTCATAGGAGATTCGATAGTAGGCTCAAATACGACAATAGGTCCGAGAACAATAACGTTAAACATTATTCCTTCGGGAGTTAAGGTTAGTAGGCTTCACCCATTAAAAGTAAAAGACAAGGTTGTATCAAAACTTGGAGCAATAATAGGCTGTAATTGCTACATAGGAGCTAGTAGCGTACTATATGCTGGAAGCGTTGTTGAAAGCAATACTAGGCTGAAGCCTTTCTCAATAGTTGAAACAAACCTTTCAAAATACGCTTAAACGAGCCTATACTCTATTCCCCTATGAAGATAAGCTAATCCTTCATCAACAAGGGCTCTTAAAAGCATTTTCTCCTTTTCACTAAGCTTTCTTACTTGCTCCTTAGGTATAGGGAATTTCTTCTTAAATTCCTCATAGAACTCTTTAGAAACAACAAGGGATGAAATAACAATTACGGTGCCTGATCTAACATATTCTTCAATAGATTTAAGAGCCAAATTTCTAGCAATACTAATGTCGATAATTCCTTCTCTCTTTAGCTCTGAAATAAGCCTATCCTCTAAAACATTCTTCTTCTCCTTCCATCTAATATGAAAAGTCTTCATTGTTTCATAAATTTCGTTAACTTTCTTCTTTAATGACTCCAATTCTTTCTGTAAGGTATTTACCCTTTCAGTTACCGATTTAATATCATCATTTAGCCTATGATATTCCGCTAGTAAGGTATTGAGTTTTTCCTCAAGTTTCTTAAAGTTTCTTAAAACCTCCATTAGCTTATCACTAGCTATGGAAACATGTTTTTCCTCGAATCCTTCTTCATATGATGTAAATGGTTCTTTTAGGGATGATATAGCATAGCCAAAACCTGTCTTAATAATTATCCCTTTTTCCCTTAGCCTATAGAGTGCTGATTGAACCCTACTGTAACTGACACCTATTGCTTCAGCTATTTCCCTAGCATTCGCCCCTGGATTTTCTTTTAGGAATGCTAGTATTTTTCTTTCTAAACTCATAATTTAATACCAAGTGATAAATATACGACTATGTCTTAGAAAAACTATACGAAAAATCTGGAAGGGATAGCTATGCTTAATGTAATGCTCGTAGGAGTTGGTGGTTGGGGCTCAAACCACGCAAGGGTTTTAGGCACGTTAAAAGGTGATGTTGTTAGCAACCTTGTCTTAGTTGATCTAAATGTTGAGAGAATAAAAAGGTTCGCTAAAATTTATGGCGCAAAATACTATACAAACATTGACGATGCCTTAAGGAAGGAAGAACTCGATGCAGCGATCATCGCAACTCCAACAAACTTGCATTTTGAACATGCTAAGAAATCTCTGGAAAACGGACTCCACGTACTTGTAGAAAAACCACTAACCGACACCTTAGAGAACGCTATCAAACTTTATGATGAAGCTAAATCCTCCGGTAGATTGGTTAGTGTAGGCTTTATAATGAGGTATCATCCATTAGTAGAGTATTTGAAAAGAAACGCAAGAAGAAAGTTAGGCAAGATTTTAGCCATAAATAGTAAAAGAACATCGTGGTGGCCTAATAGGCCGTGGGATGCGGGGGTTGTTAAGGACTTAGCCATACATGATATTGATTTAGCCAGATACTTGTTCGATAGGGATGCAAAAGTAGTTTATGGTAAAGTAGGTAGTTTAAGACATAGTTATTATGAGGACTACGCATTGTTCATAATAGACTACGGAGAATTCTCAGGAATTTTCGAATCAAACTGGATAACACCCTATAAGATAAGGTACTTTTCAGTTACGGGGGACCAAGCAGTAGTGAACATTGACTTCGTAAATGAAGAGCTTATGATACTTGAGAAAGACCAAGCAATAAAACCTTTAGTCCGTGGAGAGGAACCATTAGTACTTGAAGATAGAGACTTTCTTATGTCAATAGTTGAGAAAAGGAAGCCTAAAGTAACTATAGAAGATGGGATTAAGGCGTTAGCCACATGTGAAGCTATTCTCAAAGCCGCTACATTAGGTAAACCGGTAGAAGTTGAGTATCCCCTAGCTTAGCTTTTTAAGAACGCTCAGCGCTTTGGCCCCATTTCATCTCTTCAATCAAATTGTCGAGAGCATATATGCGCTCTCGAACAAGTCATCATCGCGTTCAGAATATTTTTAGAGTCACAGAACTATATAATCGATACTGTAATGGGGAAAGCTGATGGGGAAAAGAGGGAAAATTAGGGTAAAGTTCATTGGCAGACACTTGATGGTTAAGGGAAAGTATGTTGAAAAAATACTTAGTGGTGAAAAGAAAGCAACAATAAGGTTAGGCATAGTTAAGCCCAAATATGATGAAATCTTCATTCATGGAGGGGGAAGACCTGTCGCACTGGCTAGGATAGTTAAAGTTTCTCATAAAAGAGTTAGAGACTTAACAGATAATGATGCGCTAAAGGATGGTTTTTCATCAAGAAAGGAACTTCTTAAGGAGTTAAGGAAGAACTACGACGAACTAAACCCAGACGATTATGTTACAATAATAGAGTTCGAAGTGATTAAGAAGCTTAGCGAACTAGACTATAAAGACCCATGGTTAGGACTTAAGCCTGCAGAAATAGCGAGAATAGGTTTAAGATACTGTACAGACCTTAGCGATGAAGAGAAACGCGTCTTAGAAGATTTAACTAGAACGGAGAGCTTAAGAAAAACGGCAATAAGGCTTTATGGAAACATTTCAAAAAGATGGATAATACGTAAAGTTTTACGCAGAGTTTTAAAGAAGCTTATTGAGAAAGGTGTTCTGGGGCAAAAGATTGATTCCAAGAAAAATAAGTGATAGGTCTTACAAGATTAGTGTAGGTAATTTTAAGCTTTATGAGCTTATGAGGTTCAATATTAGGAGGAAAAAGGCACTAAAAATAACATCTCTTATGATAGCTCCAGAGAAAGCAGTTGAAAGACCAGCAGATCCGAGAAATGAACATATATACTATGTTGTGGATGGTGTGGGAAAAATAGAGTTTCCCGATTCCGAAGAAAAATCCTTTTACATAGAACCGTACTCGCTAATCTACATACCTTACGCTATTAAACATAGAATAGTTAATGAAGGGTTATCACTTCTTCACTTATTAGATATCGTGTTAGTTGAATTTTAAGTTCATAGGGCGTTAATCTAAAAACCCTTTCCACACAGTAAGTATATCCCCTAGGGGTTGGAAGTGTTTTCAACAGTATCTTCAATAATTAGCCATATAAAAACAAAAATTCATGATAAACTGTCTTCAATAAAAGCTTCGACAATAGCGCAACCTAAACTCATGGAGCAATCCTTATCATATAACGTCTCTAAGATGCCAACTAGGCAAATAACAAGAGATTATGATGAGGGCGAAATCGAACCAGCAAAGTTTTCTAAACTCGTAAAAATTAAGGTTGAAACTTGCCCTCATTGTAAATATTTTACAAATGATAAAACAATGCATAAATACATTACAATTGAGGGACCACTGTTTCTGAGAAAAGAGTTAGCGAGAGAAAGTTTAAGGCCTCTCATTAGGATAAGTGAGGTCTTAAAGTGCAGTAGGTGTGGATATGAGAAAGTTAAGAAGAAAATTTACATACCTATTGAAACCATAGACCTACTTGAACCATTGCTATGCGGTGATGTTGTAGAGGTTATAGATAAGGTTAAGAATATAAGTTCAAATGTTGAAAAGGTTCTAACAAAATTCCTAGGGTAAAATCGCAGATGACAAAATGGGTTTTACAATGTGAAGAATGCGGCAATAAATGGATACTAGATGTCAGCTTTGACCTAGAAAAAATAGGTAGGATATTTCATTACTGCAGTAATTGTAGGAAAAACACTTTTCATAAGGTTTTAGGTAAAATGGAATAAAACATCTCCCTCAATAATAAAGTTTCTTGTCAACAAATTTTAGGAAACACTTTTCACTACGTATTTTCAAGATTACTTTCACGGTGAAAAAACTATGGTTACTGAGGAGGAAAAAGCCGCATTCTTTACATTACTTAAGAAATTCTCCGATGCAATAGGAGTTTCAGGTCATGAGTTTGAAATAAGGAAGCTCATAATGGAGGAGGTTAATGATTTAGCCGATAAGGTATGGACGGATAGGATGGGTAACATTATTGCCTTAAAGAAGGGTGTGGATGAAAATGCCCCCAAGGTCATGTTTGCTGCACATATTGACGAAATAGGACTTATAGTATCACATATTGATAATAGAGGGTTCTTGAGGTTTACGGGAATAGGGGGGTGGAATGAGAGAATCCTTCCTGGACAAAGAGTAATCGTCATGACATCTAAGGGGAAAATACGTGGAGTAATAGGAATGAAGCCGCCACATATCATGACGCCTGAAGAGAAAAAGCAAGTTTTAGAAATGAGCAAGCTCTTCATAGACATTGGCGTAAGTAGTAAGGAGGAAGCTGAAAAACTCGGAGTCAAAGTAGGCTCAGTTATAGTTTTCGATAGAGAAGTCGCTAGATTAGGAGGCTCAGATAAAGTAACAGGGAAAGCATTTGATGATAGGGTAGGTGTAGCTTCTCTAATTTATATGTTAAAACTACTTAACAAAGTTGAGCATGAGGCAAATGTTTACGCCGTATTCACCGTACAAGAGGAGATAGGACTTAAAGGTGCACGTGTTTCGGCATTCTCTATAAACCCCGATGTAGGCATAGCAGTCGATGTAACAATAGCTAACGATATCGCAGGCGTAGACGAAAAGGACTGGATAACACAGCTCGGCAAAGGCCCTGCAATAAAGATTATGGACAGAGGGAACATATCACATCCTAAAGTTAGAGAACTCCTAATTAGAGTTGCTGAGAAAGAAAACATACCATATCAGCTTGAGGTACTAACTGGTGGCGCAACGGATGCTGCAGCAATTCAGCTTGCAAGGGAAGGCGTACCCGTAGGTACGGTGTCTATACCTACAAGATACATACACTCACCAATAGAAGTACTCGACTTAAACGATGCTGTAAACTCCTCAAAGCTTCTAGCAGCATTTGCAAAAGAGATAACGAGGGAATGGGTTAAAGAACTAAATGCTTGGTAATGCTATAGCAGTACAGTTTTTCATATTTTCATTTAAAGTTTAGAAGTACTCTATAAGCTTACCTTGTCTAAGCATGTTCCTAAGAAGTATAGATCTCTTAACAATATAATTTATTGAAACCATTAATCTCTTACTCATAGATTTCAGAGCTTCTTCTACTGAGCTGAATTTCTCCGGCTTCTTCAGGAAAGCTTTTCTAGCACTCTCTCTAATATGCCAGTTCCCTACTGGAGCATAGTATTCAGGTCTTATCTCCCTTATTGCAACAATTGAAGCTTGCCTCTTCATTTTATATAGATTTTCTAAGATGCCAAGTCTAAGAGCATAGTATCCTCCATCCATTTCCCCTCTTAACTTAGCATCCCATAATTCATAGTTTTCAACAATAATAGGTTTAGATGCAGATGCAGTCCATGGAGTACTTGGAAGCCATATTTCAATCATTTCGAAGGAATATATGCTTGGTAGCAGAAGTATTTCGAAATGGTTTCCAAGATATGTTACATTGTAAAGTAGTATTTCACCTAGCGGTTGAAAATTTCTTATTTCTTTAACAAGCCTATTTCCTACTATCACATCAACTGCCGTTATAGACCATCTTGTCGGAACAAGCTTCCTCTCATTAAGTTTCCCTAAGAGACCTGCAGAAAAAATCCTTATGATATCATATATTGAAATACCTTTACTATAAAGTTCTATAACAGCATTCGAAGCTTTTAAGTCTGTGTCATAAACTATGTTTTCAATTATTTTGGTGAGTTTGGGGTTGTCGATTACTCTGAGGTTCAAGAACGGTGCTGTAGGTCCTAAAGGAGCTAATAATCCGTCGAATCTAAGTATGGGCAGGGGTTTCTTCTTAAGCTTAACCTCGGTATCTACTGGATGCAGAGATATTGCTGCAAGCTGTAGTTCGTGGAAGCTACTTTGATAATTAAAGTACTTTGCTATTGAAACTCTATATTTAGATCTCGGAAGTAGAAGAGAGGATCTAAGTTCAACTATCCCTCTTAAAGAAAGCTTACCCCACCATTCAACAGGGTTATCGAATATTTTAGCGTCTTCTTCACCTGAGGGAGCTATTCCAGAATAAACATTTACTTCAGGGTAGCCTCCTTCTCCAACAATTAATGTTGGAGGGGTTGGGCCGAAAATAGTGTTGTCGCCTTCAATTCTTATTTGTGAAAGTGCTTTAACAGAAGCTTTAAATCTTAAAAGAATAGGGCATACAGGCTTGCCACATAGCCTACGTACACCCTTACATTTAACACAAAGCTCTGGCGTTATCCTGCTTGGCATTTTGGAAGACCATGGCTTAGTATTTGGTTTACATTTAGGCTCCTAAGTATTAAATAACCACACTAATAATATTGTTAATTAAAGGTTATTAAGCTTGTTCATTCCTCATAAATACAAGGGGTATGGGTTATGGCTCTGATCGGATTGATATCTGACACCCACGATAATCAAGACGCTGTCGATAAAGCCTCAAAAGTATTCATTACGAAGAACGTTGAACTAATTCTGCACGCTGGAGATTGGATTGCGCCTTTCACCTTGATGCGATTAGCTAAAGCAGGAATACCTATCATAGGGGTTTTCGGAAATAACGATGGCGAAAGAAAGTTTATGAGAGAAGTTGCCGCTAAAAACAACGTTAGATTAGAGGAGGAAATTGCTGTAGTGGAGAAGTACGGTTTAAAAATAGCTTTAATCCATGGAACAAGCAACATAATTGTTGAAGCTTTAGCTAGAAGTAACATGTTCGACATAGTAGTTTATGGACATACTCACAGAAGAGACCTTAGAAGGCTTGGTAAAACATTACTCGTAAATCCTGGTGAAGCATGCGGATATCTCACAGGAGAAGCTTCGATAGCTATATTAGATACGAAAACGAAGAGTATAGAATTTATTTTCTTAAACGCTTAAAAACATTTAAAGCATTTTCTGTAGTTATTTCAACAACTTTTTCGAAATCAACATTTTTTATTTCAGCTATCTTCTTAGCTGAATAAACAATGTTAGCTGGCTCATTCCTTTCACCTTTAACAGGAGGAAGAACAGGCGAATCCGTTTCTAGAAGTAAGTCTTCGAGACTAAGTTTTTTCACGAGCTTTTGCTTTTGTAAACTATAGGTAACGCTTGGCGGGATTGAAAACTTAATACCGTACTTAGCTGCTTCCATAGCATAGCCTACTGAACCATCATATGCGTGCATTACTGCATCGTAAAATTTGTTTTCTAAGAGAACTTTTATAGCGTACTTACCTGCGCTCCTAGAATGAATAACTAGTGGTAAATCGTATGTTCTAGCAACTTCTATCCATTCAATAAAGAACTTTTTCTGAAGCTCTCTTAAGTCATGGTCTCTAACGTACCAGTAGTCTAGCCCTACTTCGCCTATACCAACAATAACCTTTAAGTTCCTCGTAACATATCGTATTTGTTCTTCAAAAACATCTTTACTTACGAGCGTAGGATCATGTCCTATTGTCAATTTAACGTAGCCTTCGTATTTCCTAACAATTTCTAGCGCCTTGCTTACCTCTTCGGGGTTTATCGCCGATGTTATAATGTACTTTACCCCTGCTTTTCGAGCTCTTTCAATTACTTTATCCCTATTGTTATCGAAAACTTTGTCCTGCAAATGACAGTGTACGTCGATCATTTCCGCCGCCTAGCCTATACTTTACCTAATGCTTTAGTAAGTGGTTTCTAAATATGTTATTTCTGGTGCTGAGTAGATGAGAAGGCTTTTTGGAACAGCCGGCATAAGAGGAGAGTATGGTAAAGTTGTTTCACCAGAAATAGCCTATAAAGTAGGTTTGGCCATGGCAACTTTCATCGGAGGTAAGGGAGCGGTTTCTGTAGGACACGATGTACGATTAACTTCGCCACTCCTATCCTCAAGCGTTGCCTCAGGTCTTATGGCAGGCGGAGTAGACGTTGTTAACATAG
>JAGGUY010000015.1 GCA_021158265.1 Thermoprotei archaeon | reverse complement strand
TTTAAGCTTATTGCTAGGAATGGAGAATTATTTAGGGATTTTGAGAGATACGCTATAGTCCATAAGGATCACGTACTCGTTAGGGTGAAATATGCTCTATTAACGGACATAGATTATCTAGCACTTACTCTAAAGAAACACACGGTTCTAGGCACTTTAGCGTTAGGGAAAATTGTTGAAAGAGGAGTTGAAGTACCTAAAAATGTTTTAGGTAAAACAGTAGTTTTGGGCCCTAAATGTTTATCCAGAATATATGTTAGAGATCTTGAAGGGCTTGCTTCAAGCTATGTAGCGGTACCTGTAAATTGTGTTAAAGAAACCTCATTCAATAACCCATACATTCTATTAGCACCATGTTTTAAAGAGTTATTACACTATGGAAATCTAAAATATGTACTCGAAGGTGGAAGTGCTGTATGGGGCTTTAATCCAACCCCTATACTTGAAGAGAAAATCAGAACATATGTTTGCTGTTTAGATTTCTATGAGAAGCTAAATATTGATGAAGAAGTTCTATCCGAAGTTGAAGAATACTTTAGGACATGTTTTTTCAAAATCGAGGAAAATTTGGTTGAGCTTAAAAAGGCGTTAATGAAAAGTATTGTTTTTGTTATCTTTTAGATTTCCAAATAAGTCCTCTACCTAATTTTTTGTGTGCTTCAGCTAAATGACCGGCTGCTAAAGCAGCTAGTAAGCTTAGCTCTCCAGCTAATACTGTTGCTGCTATTATCTCAGCAAATTTCTTGGCATTAGTTCCTGGAGGGTTTCCTGAACCGTAAACTCCAAGAATTTTCAATGCCTCTTTTTGTGTGGGTAAGCGTGTACCTCCACCTACGGTACCTACCTCAAGGCTTGGAAGAGTTACTGAAATGTATAGGTTGTTCTCCTCGGTTAATTCTGCCCAAGTATATCCCATGCTACTTTCAACTATTTGAGCAGCATCTTGACCTGTAGCTAGAAATATTGCTGCGACAATGTTAGCGAAGTGTGCGTTGAAGCTTATACTTCCAGCTCTTGCCGATCCTAGAAGATTCTTTCTCACATTTACTTCTACTATGTGTTCCGGTTTGGTTTTCAAAACATCTTCAACAACATCTTTCTTAATCACTGCTTCAGCAACAACTGTTTTTCCCCTACCATGTAGCATATTGAGTATAGATGGTTTCTTATCTACGCACATGTTTCCGCTGAGCGAAACACATTTGGCTTTCCTAAATTCCTTCTCAATAAACTTACATATTTTATCGGTAGCTATTGTAACCATATTCATGCCCATAGCGTCTCCTGTAGTGTAAATGCATCTTAACCACACATTGTTTCCTACCATGAATGGCTCTATTCTTACTAGCTTTCCATGTCTTGTTGTAGATTCAGCCTCAGCTTTTAGCTTATCAAAATTTTCATTAACCCAGTTGATTAACTCTATTCCATCAACAATAGAGTTTACACGGAAAACTGGTGCACGAGCCATACCATCATTCAATATTCTAACTGTGGCGCCTCCGCTTTCACTTATAGCCTTACAGCCTCTATTCACACTAGCTACAAGAGCTCCTTCCGATGTCGCTAACGGGATGTAGAATTCTCCTTTAGCATATTCACCATTTATCTTTAATGGACCAGCTATTCCTAAAGGTATGTGAACAGCGCCTATGGGATTTTCAATGTTTCTTCCTACAACTTCAACCCAGTCTATTGTTGTGAAAGCTATGTTTGTTAAAGAAATCCCTAGAATTTTCTCTAAAGCCAACCTTCTAACAAGCGTTGCTTCATTGCTATTACCTAGTATAGTATCTAATTCGTGAAACTTTATTTCTCCCCTAACCACCTTCTCTACTATCTCTTTAAGCTTATTTTCTAACTTCATTTCTGAGATTCAGCCTCTAATGGTTTAAATTTTATAGCATACCTTATTAACCCTAGTTTTCCATCCTCGCTAACCTTTCTAAGCACCGCTTTAACCTTAAGCCCTATTTTCACATCTCCAGGTTTCACATCTGTTAAAGGAGCTAGAACCCTTACACCTTCCTTAAGCTCAACTATGGCATAAATTATTGGCGCATAATCTCTGAATCCGTCTAAAACAACGTATTGAACAGTATACGATACAATCCTTCCTTCGCCGCTTAATCTGGTTCTTTCAAGATCTCTGCTTCCGCATTTATCACAGACTGTTCTTGGAGGATAATGGATCTTTCCGCAATTCTTGCATTTTGTTGCTTCAAGAAGGTAATGGGGTTTCCTTTCCCTCCACGTTTTAGGTATTGAGAACTTCATGCTCAAACAGTTTTCACCTCCTAAGTATTATTACAGAAACTGTTGTTCCTAAACCTCCAATGCTCTGAGCTAACCCTATTTCTCCATTAACTTTTACTCCAGGGTAATCACCTCTAAGTTGCATAGCTACTTCAGCTACTTGGTAAACCCCAGTCGCTCCAACAGGATGACCTCGTGCCTTTAACCCTCCGCTCGGATTAACAGTTGGCTTATCTCCGGGATGAAATCTTCCTTCAGCTATTTCTTTCGGCGTTTTTCCTCTTTCGCTGAAACCTAAATCCTCCAGGTTCATGTATCCTAGAATTGTAAATGCATCATGCTCTTCAACTACATCTATTTGCGAAGGCTCTACCTTCGCCATACGGTAAGCTACCTTTGACGCATCAATCGTTGCTTTCAGCTTTAATAGGTCATCTCTATACGCAATGTATATATGGTCTGTAGCTAATCCAACACCGGCTATTTCAACCGGTGTGTCGGAGAGTTTTCTAGCATATTTTTCTGATGCTAGAACTAATGCTGCTGCGCCATCACCTATGGGGCTTGAGTCCAATAGTCTTATAGGATCGGCTATAAGCATCGAATTACTTACTTGCTCAATAGTTACTTCAAATGGGAGTTGCGCATAAGGGTTCTTTGAGGCGTTTTTATGCATTAAAACGGGCCATACCGACATTTCATCTCTCGATATGCCGTATGTTTCCATGTACTTACGCATAACTAAAGCATTTAGTCCAGTAAAGCTTATACCATAGAATAGTTCGTACTCGGCATCCGATGCTTGTGCAAGACCTTTAGAAACTATTCTCGTTGGATACTCCGTTTGCTTTTCAACACCACCTACCATAACTATGTCGAAGAGCCCTGAAGCCACAAGTGAGTAACCTGTATAAACAGCTACTCCGCCACTACCGCATGCTGCTTCTACTTTGAAAGCAGGTATTCCTCCAAGCCCGGCGTAGTCAGCTAGTACGGCACCTAAATTGTCTTGTTCGCCAAGAGAACTACTCATCATGTTACCTACAACTAATGCTTGGACATTTTCGCCTCCTATATCATCTAAGGCTTTAATGGCGGCTTCTGCGAAAAGCTCTCTTAGACCTTTGTCGAAAAACCTACCTATTTTAGTGAAGCCTACACCAACAACATACACTTTCCTCATGTCTTATCACATCTCAAATTTCTCTATTAATCCGCGGAATTTAGCATAAAGGGGGTAGCTTATGTACTCCTTATTCTCAAGAAAATCCTTAACTTTAGGCGCTAAGTTAACACGTTCTTCAATACCATCCTCTACAATTATACTATATGCATCACTACCTGAGCCGCTACCAAAGGATGCTAACAGTATCCTCTGATCTGGTTTTGCTTGTTCAAGTACTGCTGCTAAACCTATCAATGCCGATCCATTATAGGTATTACCTATGTATGGAGTTATTAGACCTGGAAGAACCTTATCTTTAGGAAAGCCTAGTTTCGAAGCAACCTTTAATGGAAATCTACCGTTTGGTTGATGGAAAACTGCATAGTCAAAATCTGAGGATCTAAGACCTAAGGATTCCATAAGTCCCTTTACCGCTGAAATTATGTGGTGGAAGTATGCTGGATCTCCAGTGAACTGTTCCCCATGATATGGATATGGGCTCCTAGGTCTCCTCCAGAAATCAGGCGTATCTGTTATGTAACTAAATGAACCCTCAAAATATGCTACAGTATTATCTCCTCTCTTAGCTAGAACATATGCGGCTCCCCCACTTGATGCGGTAAATTCTAAAACATCGCCTGGCGATGCTTGAGCTGTATCTGCACCTATAACTAATGAGTACTTTATCATTCCCGAAGCTATGAGCCCTATTGATGCCTCAATAGCTTCACCCGCTGCCCTACATGCGAACTCTAGATCCGCTCCTAAAGTTTTAGGTGTAATTCCTAGTGCCTCACCTATCACAGTAATTGAGGGTTTAACAGCGTAGGGCTTAGACTCCGTTCCAACATATATCGCTCCCACTTCTGATGGGCTAATTTTTGCACGTAAAATAGCGTTTTTAGCTGCTTCGTAACCTATAGTTATTGTGTCTTCGTCTACTCCAGCAACAGCTTTCTCATAAACATTTAAGCTCCTACAATATCCGGGCTGAAAACCCCACATAGCCTCTATTTCAGAACACTTAATCCTATATTTCGGAATATAAACACCCCACCCAGCTATGCCCACATCGTTTACGGGTTTCACAAATAATTCACCACAATCCTCCTGCTATGTTTCGAAAACTGAGTTTAATGTAGATACCTTGAAGTTTTAAATAGTTTCCGCAAATAATTTGTTTACAGCAATTGGCGAAAAACATTTGTACTCTTCAGAGTTTAAGCTCGGTTAGTGATAAGCTACTATGCTTATACTTGAACCAAAAATAAAGCTTGAAATGCCATTAATATGGGAACCACTCCTTAGATTAAGGTATAAACTAGGTTTTAGAAAATATGACTTACTTGTTGATGTAGGCTTATCTGAATTATCTTTCCAAAAACACATGAAAATACTTCTATCAAGAAAAACAAATGAGAAAGAAATAGTTGAAGAACAAAAACCCCTTATTGAAGGGATCATAATCGATCCCGCACATTCTTCGCCGGAAAAATTACTTAATGAGCTCATAGCGTACGCCTACGAGCTCGAAATAGTTTCTAAGAAGATCAGTGGAGAAATTTCGGAATACGCTAAGAAAATTACTATGTGGAATAAGTACATGAGATTTCCGGACGCATCAGCTAAATCAATAATAAAGATGCTAAGAAGAAAAGTTTTTGATAAAAATGGAATTTTCATGCTAAAAGGATTATTGAAAGAAGGATTTGGGATTTCATCAAAAACACGTTTGGATAGAATAAAGGTTCTTGAAGGGAGTGGACAAATAATTTATCTACCTTTATATGTTGAAGTCCTAGGTGCTAGAGTAGAGGTTTTTGATGCAACATTTTCTGGGAAACACTTGAGTACACCATACACTTCACTCATAAACAATGATATAGAATTACTTAAAAAGATGGTTAGAAAAATTAAGGAGAAAACTGGGTCGATCACTTTTTAGCGTAAAGCCAACATGCAACATAATGATCTCGTTCTACTTCTATTAGTGGTGGTTCTTTCTTATCGCAAATGTCCAGTTTACGCGGACATCTTGGATGAAACCTGCATCCAGGGGGCGGATTTATAGGGCTAGGTGGTTCTCCAATAACCTTTACCTTAGGCTTCTTTAGGGCATATTCAGGGTCAGGTATCGGTATTGAGGAGAGAAGCATTTGTGTATATGGGTGAAGTGGTTTTTCGAATAATTCATCAGCAGGTGCGAGTTCAACTATTTTCCCTAAATACATAACCGCTATTCTATCGCTCATATACTTAACAACGCCTAAGTCATGAGATATGAATAGATATGTTAAGTTTAATTCTCTTTGGAATTCCTTTAACATATCAAGTATTTGTGCTTGAACTGAAACGTCGAGAGCCGATGTTGGCTCGTCAAGAACAACAAATTCAGGCTTTATTATCAGTGATCTTACAATAGCTATTCTTTGTCTTTGTCCACCACTAAATTCGTGAGGATACCTATAAAGATGATGTCTTTCGAGACCTACTCTTCTAAGCCAGTCGACAATGAACTCCTCCTTATCAGGAACCTTGATGTTGTGAACTTCAAGTGCTTCATTTATTATTTCGAAAATAGTCATTCTAGGATTAAGTGAAGAATAAGGATCTTGAAGTATTATCTGCGCTTTTCTCCTAAACCTCTTTAACTCCTCACCTTTAAGCTTAAAGATATTTTTCCCTTCGAAATAAACATGTCCAGCTGTTGGTTCCAGAAGCCTTATAAGAAGTCTTCCAGTAGTGGATTTTCCACAGCCAGACTCTCCTACGAGCCCCAATGTTTCTCCTCTATAGATTTCGAAAGATACCCCATCAACTGCTTTAACATGTGCTCTTGTAAAGAATATCCCCTTTATTGGAAAGTATTTTTTGAGATTTTCTACTCTAACGAGAGGTTCGGGCATTACATTAACACCCTATAACAACTACTTCACATATAGCCAACAAGCTACTTTATGTCCCTCCTCTACTTCTATTAGTGGTGGTTCTTTCTTATCGCAAATGTCCAGTTTACGCGGACATCTTGGATGAAACCTGCATCCAGAAGGTGGGAATATTAGGTTAGGTACTGTCCCAGGTATAGATTCTAGCTTCTCAATCTTAATTAGCGGGTTAGGTACCGCTTTTAAAAGACCCTTTGTATATGGATGCTGCGGATTCTTGAATATTTGATGCACCGTTCCTATTTCAACTATCTTTCCAGCGTACATAACCGCTACTCTATCGCACATTTCAGCAACAACACCCATGTTATGTGTTATCAGAAGTAGCGTCATTTTCTCCTCTTGCCTAAGCTTTCTTAGAAGATCTAGAATCTGAGCCTGAATGGTCACATCAACAGCTGTTGTCGGCTCATCTGCTATGAGAAGCTTAGGCTTATTTGACAATGATATTCCTATTACCACTCTTTGCTTCATACCCCCGGAGAGCTCATGAGGATAGTTTTTAACACGCTTCTCAGGATCAGGTATAAGCACGGATTTAAGGATGTCTACTGCTCTTCTAAAAGCTTCCTTCCATGTTGCTGTATTGTGCGCCACCATGGTTTCAGCTATTTGATAACCTACAGAGTAGAGCGGATCTAAAGCTGCTGTTGGATCTTGGAAAATATACGCTATTTCTCTACCCCTTATTCTTCTGAGTTCTTCGTCACTTAGCTTAAGCAAATCTATTGGGGAGCCGTCCCTATAGAATAGTACTTGTCCTTTAACTATTTTCCCTGGTGATTCAATAAGCTTAGTTATTGCTCTCGAAGTAACACTTTTTCCGCATCCAGTTTCTCCTACGAGACAAAACGTTTCTCCTTCATATATTTCAAATGAAACTCCCGAAATAGCCTTAACAACACCAGCGTAAGTGTAGAAATGAACATGTAAATCTTTTACCTCAAGTATTTTTCTTTTAAGACCTAGTGTTTTCATGCCCTTTATCACTTCTCTTCGGCTTTTCCTCTTTTAACCTTAAACTCTATGCTTCTTCTAGTTCTAGGATCAAGAACATCCCTCAAAGTATCACCTATCAAGTTCCATCCTAAAACGGCTAAGAATGTAGCTAGCCCTGGAAATATTACAAGCCACCACCTATCTGGGAAATACTGTGCTCCATCATAGACTATCTTGCCCCAATCAACCATAGGGTCTTGCGCACCTAAACCTAAGAAACTTAGAGATGCTTCCATTAAAATAACTGACCCAATATCTAGTGTAATAAGAACAAGCACCGGAGATATAATATTGGGCAAAATATGCTTGAAAAGTATCTTCCATGTGCTTACACCTAAAGCTTTAGCTGCTTCAACATAAAGGTTCTCTTTAGCGCTAAGTACACTACCACGTATTATTCTCGTGTAGGGCGGCCACCACACCAATATTATCGCTAATATTACCGAAAGTATTGGTGCAAAATTGGCTGCGTCTCTTACATCGGCTGCAAAAAATACTGAAAATACTTGCTTAAGAATTCCGCTTTGAATAATTATAGGACGTATTCTTTCAGGTAAGACTGAGGCGAAAGCTATTGCCAATATTAATGCGGGAAATGCTAGAAAAATGTCTGTTATACGCATTATTACTTCATCAACTTTACCTCCAAAATATCCTGCAACTAAACCTAAAAGAATACCTACAGGGACACCTAAAAGTATAACTATTAATGAAACTATTAATGAAACTCTTGCACCATACAGTATTAGGCTTAAAAGGTCTCGACCATATTTGTCTGTTCCTAAGGGGAAATTAAAGACCTTAACTATATCGCCTCGCTTATTAGTTATTGTAACGGTGCTTCCCGGAGGAACAAGATAGGTATCAGGATACTCTATATATAAAAATTCACGATAACTATAAGGAGCTACATATGGTCCAAACAAGCCTATTAGGATAAATGATATTATAAGAATTGCACCTATTATGCCTGGAGGCGACCTATTAAAAGCATAGAACATAAGCTTCCATTCATCTATTTTCGATTTATTCCTTTCAGACCATCCAGGCTTAACTTTGTCTATTAAATTAGTTATACTGTCAACAAGTTTATCGCTAAATCTATCAAGAATCTTTTTCTCATAGGTTTCCTTAGACGCTATTGAAGACCCCATTGCAAAAATACCTCATTAATATCTTACCCTAGGATCAATTATTGAGTATGTTATGTCAACTATGAGGTTTACCGTAACATATAGGAATGAGAAGAGAAGTGTTGTCCCTATTACAGCTGGCATGTCTAAATTACTTATTGCTTGTACAGCATAACGTCCAACACCTGGTAGGCCGAACACCGTCTCAGTTATGTAAGCACCTCCCAAGAGGCCTCCGAATTGTAAACCTATAACCGTAATTATAGGCACCATGGCGTTTTTAAGCGCATGCTTCCAGATCCACCTCTTAGGTAGCCCTTTTGCCTTAGCAAACTCTATGAAATCAGAGTTTAATGCGTCAAGGAACGAGTTTCTAACTATTCTTGCGAGAACACCTGCATAGCCTAAGCCTAAGGTGAAGCCCGGTAGCCAGAATCTCTTAATTATCTGCATTAGTGTATCGAATTCTCCAGCAAAAATAGCATCGAAGAGGGGAACATGTGTTGTTATAGGGCATGTTCCGGTTTCATAACACTTAGGTACAGGTACGCCAGCTAGTGTTGTCCATCCTAGATTTGTGAAGAATATCCAGATGAAAATGTATCCAATCCAGAATATTGGAAGAGAGACTCCTATTAATGCAAATATTCTAACGAAAGTATCAAGTAAAGTATCTTTCTTTAAGGCTGAAATTAAACCTAAAGGTATGCCTATTGAAAGTATGAATATTTCAGCGAAAATGGCCAATTGCAGTGTCGTTGGAAATCTTAAGAATATATCGTCAAAGACATACCTACTTGTTAAGGGATCTATAAGTGCTCCTTCGTGATTGGGGTTTATGAAGTAGTTTAAGATACCCTTCATAACGAAAATGTACTGTATGTACCATGGATCATCTAGGTGGTACATTTTCCTAATTCTCTCAATAACCTCAGGTCTAGCTCTTTCACCGCCAGCCCACGCTCTAGCTGGATCTGCTGGAATCACATTCGCTATTAGGAAAACTATTATTGTTACACCGATTATTGTAGGTATGAATGTTATTAATCGCCTTATTAAGTACTCCTTCAATCCCGCCATTGTAAAGACCGTCAGCAAAGTTGTTAATGAGGAGTATCAAATTTACAGACATAAAAAAGTATCTAATAAACTTTATTGGTACATAAACTATTTTCAAGTTCTTAAAGAATATTATATAAAAAATATTGTTGTTTATTTTAAGGTTTAAAACCGTAGTAGAGTTCCCAGATTGAAGCATTCCAGTAGTATGGGTTGTATTCTAGTACTATGTAGCTGTCCACTTCGTATTCTTTAACGTAGTATGGTCCTGTACCTACTAGCTTATCTTTAAGCAACTGGTGTATTGCATCATCTTCACCTGGCTGTACGTACTTAGCCCAAGCTGATGGGTTCTTACCCCATTCCCCAGCTTCCATAACCTCCTCGTACTTATCTCCGAGCATGTATTCTGCTGGTATCACCATTGTGAATGGGTCGGCAAGTATGCTTAGGAATGGTGCGTATGGTTTGTATAGTTTGAACATTACTACTCCAGCTGTTGGTCCTTCGTATCCGAAGAAGCTTAGTAGTTCGTCTAGTGTGTGAACTTCAGCTGTCTTGCCTCTCCATTCAACCTTTAGTGGTTTCTCGGAAAGTAGGCTGTTGAATTCTTCCTCAGTTAGTACCTTGGATGAATTAACATCTATGAACTCTGATATCATCCATGTTGGGTCTAACTGTGATCTAGCGAGTCTCCAGAATTCGAATAGTACGTCAGTAGCATCTATTGGATAAGTCTTATCGTTCCATGGGTCGTAGGCTTTAACTCCTCCTCTTATTACGAAGTACCATTCTGTTCCTGATTCATCATGTGCCCATGCTACTGCTAGATCTGGTGTTACCTCCTCTGTTTCCTCTTTCCAGTACGTTACTAATGTGTCACCTACCTGTAGGAATATTTCCCATCCGAAGGTCTCATAGCTCTTTGCTGGATCGAACGTGTCAGGCCATCCTATTGTTGCTATAACGTATGTTGATGGGTCGTTCTTGTAATCCTTAATACCTATGTCTGCTACTGGTGCATCTGAGTTCTCCCATACTAGATCGTATCTGTTGGCTAATGTTGGATGGTAGTATATTCCTCCAACCCAGTTCCAGTATGTTCTTACGAACAGTACTTGGCCTAGCCATAATCCTGGTACTTCATAGTTTGATATTTGGAAGACTGCCTCATATATTGGCTTTCTAAGTGTTACATCAGCAGTTTCTCTACCAGCGATTATTAGAGCGTCAGCTGTTACGTTCCTGTAGAAGTACGGGTTGATGAAGGAGAAGCCCCACCCCTTCTCCATAGCTTCCTTAATGGTGAATGTCTCCTCCCAGTCAGGCTCATACTGAACAACAATTATCTTCTTACCTGTTAGCTCAGGTACTTGTGCTCCAGTACCTTTTTCGCCAACAACAACGTATGCTTCCTTAGTGTCGAAGACTTTAGCGTTCTTAAGGAGGTTCGATATTTCATCTGAGGATTCAACAGTTAATATCTTTACCTCTTTGAACCTTGTTCCACCGTAGAATAGTGGTCCAGCATAGTTGTCCGGATCAAGATAGTCCGGCACCCAACCAATAGTGTAGTAGTCAAACTCTCCATGAGCTACCTTGCCTAGTAGTACAGGCCAGTTAAGCGGCTGTATAACTATGTTAAATCCTAATCTACCCCAGGTGTTTGCTAGTAGTGCTGATATCTGTGCTCTTTGATCATTACCTACATTATAGTATATAGTTATCGTGTACTTTGATGGATCAATGCCTGACTTCTCTATTAACTCTCTAGCCTTGTCCATGTCATAGTCATAATCGATGACGTTGTAGTCTGTCCAACCTATTAGTCCTTTGGGTATGATGCCTCTTAGGGGTACTAGGAATCCTGAATATATCTTATCATATATTGTCTGGTATGGTGTTGCCCATACTAAGGCCTGTCTAACTAATGTGTTGTTTAGTGGCGCTTTAGCTGTGTTAAATACACCATAAATTATCTGTAATGTAACGAAGTTTGGATTTCTTTCAACAACAATCTCGTAGTTTCCTAGCTTGGTTCCTTCAACATCTTTTAATCTGTCGAGAGGCACTACAGATCTATCAGCGACACCAGCTTTGTAAAGCTGTATTCTTGCAGTAGCATCGTTGTTTATTATGTATATTACTCTCTTATGGAATGTCTTAGTAACAGTAGGTGTTGGTGATGGCGAGGGCGACGGGCTTGTTGTAGGCGAAGGAGATGGTGAAGTCGTAGGTGAGGGAGAAGCTGTCGGTGAGGGTGAAGGACTTGTTGTAGGCGATGGTGATGGCGAAGTTGTTGGGCTGGGTGCGGGTTTCATTGCGAAGTATATGCCAGCTACTGCCACTAATATTAGTATTACAGCTATTGCTATTGCTGCGCTCTTAGAGAGAGCCGTTTTAAGTTTATAGTTCATGTAATTTTACACCCTAAAACACTTTTTAGCAGTATTCACTCAATTTAGGTTTTCACGAAACTTAAATATTTTATGCTTGCATCGAAGGTTTGAAATGCAAATGCTCTAAAATAACATATTTTAGCATATTGTCGAAAATACGTTTACACTCTGGATTTCACTTATATACTTCATCTATAATTTTAAGACTCTTAGAAGAGGCCTACACTAAAATGTTAGCGGTAGAAATTAAGAACCTACATAGATTTTACGGCGACTTTGAAGCACTAAAAGGAATAACATTTGATATAGATGAGGGAGAAATTTTCGGACTAATAGGACCTAACGGTAGCGGTAAAACAACCACCTTAAGAATTATAGCTACAATACTTAAACCAAGTAAAGGAATAGTGAAGGTCTTCGGGTACGATGTAGTTAGAGAAGCAGATAAGGTTAGAGAACTTATTAGCTATTTACCTGAGGAAGCAGATCTCTATAAGAGACTAACTGGGGTTGAAAATTTACTCTTCTTCGCTAAAATGTACGGTGAAACAAGCGATGAAGTAAAGGAAATGGTGAAATTTGGAATAGAAATTTCAGGTCTTGGAAACAGAGTTTACGATAAAGTGGAAACATATAGTAAGGGTATGAGGAGAAGGCTTGCGTTAGCTAGAACGTTAATGGTAAAACCGAAACTAGCAATTCTTGATGAACCAACTTCAGGCTTAGATGTTTACGCGTCAGTTAATGTTAGAAACTCTATTAAGAAGTTCGTTAGAGAAACTGGAAGCACAGTTCTGCTGTCATCACATAATATGCTTGAAGTAGAGTACCTATGCGATCGTGTAGCTTTCATAAGTAAAGGAAACATAATAGCGATAGGTACTCCAGACGAATTAAAGAAGAAGTATAATGCCTCGAATCTTGAAGAAGCGTTTGTGAGGGCTGTTGAAAGTGAATTGGAGGAGACTTAAAAATATCATTTGGAAGGAATTACTTGATCTGTCAAGAGATAAGAGAACAATATTTGCAGCGATAATAGTCCCCATAATCTTCTATCCGACGCTGGGCGGCCTTATAGGATATATGTTTAAGGCACAACCTGCATACATAGCTATAATAGATTATGATAAAGGCGAATATTCTGAGGAACTAAAAAACACTTTGCTTAACTATTCAAAATATTTTGGAAATGTAAACATTTTTACAAATTACACTAGCGAGCTACAGGTTTTAGAAAATCCAAACATTGATCTAACATTAATCATACCTAAAGGATTTACAGAGAACATAACTAAGTCATTAAATGGTGTTGGCATAGTATATATTAAACCGAACGTTGTTTCATCTAAAGCTTCAGAAGCACTATCGCTTGTTGAAATGGCTATAAATGCTTTATCAAATAACATCGTCAGAAAGAGAATAAAAACTGCCATACCTAATGTGGAACCTGAAAGATTTCTTAACCCCATAAAGAAAGTTGTAGAATACATAGGTCCCGGCGGAAGAGCGGCATCCCCTGAGGAGAGATTTCTGTTTCTCACGCTAATGATATTTATTTTAGGACTATACTTTAGCATGCATCCGGCAATAGCCTTCGTTACTGATAGCGTGGCTGGCGAGAAAGAGAGAAAAACATTAGAAGCTCTTTTAGTAACTCCCGCGTCACGCATTGAAATATTAGGTGGCAAGCTTATCGCAAGCCTTGTTTTAAGCGGTGTAGCTGCCGGAATGAACACTCTCGGAGTTTTCTTAATGTACACATTCCTCTTTGGAGGACTCCTTGGAGTACAAATACCCATTGGCGGAGGCTTGGGACTTATAGGGATATATGCTATTGATGTTTTCTTAACTGTAACTGTAACAGTTTCAATAGCATTACTTCTCTCGACAGTTTCAGGTAGTGTAAGATCAGCCCATAGTAATGCTACAGCATTAACAACTGTTTTAGCTTTAGTTATGTTCGCCAGCATTTATGGGGACTTAGAGAAAATAGCTTCGCAAACATTACCTCTGCTTTACCTAATTCCATACACTCATAGTGTTTTAGCGTTGGTAACCTTTGTTAAATACGAGAACGGCTTTATATACTCAGTAAGGCACTTACTTATTTTAGCAATATACACACTAGCACTGATCACTCTTGGAGCTAAACTTTTCAGTGGAGAAAGAATTCTAATAGCTAAGGTTAAAAGAAAGGGGAGAAAATTCAAACTAAAGTTGTTTGCCTAACCCTATTTATTTTGTTTAAATCTTTAGGTTCAATGGTGATGGCGTTATTTGGACATATAATCATGCATCCAAAACATCCAATGCATTTATTTTCATCAATAACATAGCTAACTTTCTTAACCCTATTTCCAATGGTCAACTCTTTCATTTCAAAGACGTAAGCTGGGCACATAGTAACACATAGTTCTGAACCTTCACATTTACTCCAGTCCACAGTTACCTTAAATCTCAATACCAAACTTCATCATCTGATAATTTAAGAGACACTACTAAGATAAGTTTTAATGTTAAAAGTTTACTTAAAACATACTGGTGATCATAATTTATGAATCTTGAAAAGCTTCCGCCAGGAAAAAATCCACCTGATGAAATATATGTTGTAGTAGAAATACCTATGAATTCATATGTTAAATACGAAGTTGATAAGGAAACGGGTGCAGTATTTGTTGACAGAATACTGTATACAGCAATGATATACCCCTTCAACTATGGCTTCATTCCCTCAACTCTCGAGGAGGATGGGGACCCCGTTGACGTATTAGTATTAAGCCATGAACCAGTGTTTCCGGGAACGGTAATACCTGCTAGACCTATAGGGTTACTTGAAATGGAGGATGAGGAAGGGCCTGATAACAAGGTTATAGCTGTGCCTACAGTTAAGATAGACCCCAGATGGGCCAATATTAATTCAATAAATGACCTACCTAAAGCGTATTTAGACAAAATAAAGCATTTCTTTGAACATTATAAGGAATTAGAGCCTGGTAAATGGGTTAAGGTAAGGGAATGGAAGGGACCTGAAGAGGCTAAGAAAAGAATACTTGCCGCAATAGAGAGATTCAAAAAGTCAAAATAAAAGCAAGTTTTTAATGGATTCTAACATAACCTTTCATTAATCTATTTTAAGGTGTTAATTTGTCTTCACTACTTAGTAAATCGGTTTTAGGAG
The DNA here is from genome assembly GCA_021158265.1 of Thermoprotei archaeon. Lineage (GTDB taxonomy): Archaea > Thermoproteota > Thermoprotei_A > EX4484-217-1 > EX4484-217-1 > DRYM01. The sequence goes on along the minus strand of JAGGUY010000015.1, from coordinate 43,679 downwards.
TACACTACGGGGTTATTAGAGAAGCTAGTGTTCCTGAATATGGATATAGATGGCAAGGACATGTTACAGTTGACGTGAGGGGCTTAGGGGAAATAAACTTACTTATGATGGGGAATATTGCCCAATGGCTTATTGAAGGTGAAAAGGTAAAGCTTGTAATTAAGGAGATACCTAAGAGATTCTTTAACAAACATATCCTATATTATGACGATTATGAGCTCTATAGGATATGGGGAGATGAACATATTAAGGTATGGCCTATTTATCGTAGGAAATTTGTACTTCCAAGATACGATTCTGTAACTGGCAAAGAACTCTATAGGTATGAGGTTATAGCTAGGGAGGCTCTTAGTGAAGAAGACTATAGAAATATTGTTAACCTAGAACAGTATCATTACGCTTCTCAGAAGATTGTAGTAGCTGTTTGGAGATGCCCGAAATGCGGTAAATTCTTCCAATCAAATACCCCGCCCATATGTCCTACATGCAATATTGAGGCAAAGCTTGTTGAAATAAAGGGCTCATTACCCTCATCAAGATTCCTAGTTTTAGAGCTTGCTAAAAGAGAACCCTATGAACCCAGAATTGTAGGATATGTAAGAGTAGATACTCCAATACCTTTAATGTCAAGGAAGGTTGTTGATGAAAAGGGGACAGTTATTATTGAGAAATTTATTAGGGAAAGAGTTTTTGGAAAATCATGGTTCCATCCGACATTTTGGCCTGAAGCTTATACTAAAAGAAGAGAATTAATGAAGAAGTATCGTGAACTTGTTTCAATTTATGGTAAAAGGATAGCTAAGGCAATGATAGGTGATGAGCTCAGAAAGGAGCTATTGAAAGCCGCAAACACGGCTGTTTCAAGAATAGCTAGAGTCGTCATACACCCAGACTATAGAGGAGATGGTTTAGGAGTATTAGCTGTTAGAGCAGCAATAGACTGGATAAGAGAGAGAAGAGTTCCGGAAATGAAGAGAAGAAAGCATTTAGTGGAAACAATAGCTCAAATGGCAAGGTATAATCCGTTCTTCGAAAAAGCAGGTTTTATTTTTCTATGGGAAACAGCGAGTGGTAGACCTGTCCTTTATTATCCGCTAACCGAAATTGCCAGAGAGAAAATAGCTAAGTTTCTGAAGGAAGATCCCTACGCTAAAAAGCATGGAGGGAAGCTGTACAGAAGTAGATACGGTAAAGTGGAGGTAATAGCTGAACCCATAGTCTTAAGCGACGTTACAAAAACATACAGAAACCTTCTTGACATTAGTAGGCTTTCGGAAAAATTACAGGATGTTCTTAGGGCTTTCGGTGTCGAAAAGAGAATCATTGAAAAAACTGTTCTACACCATGTGAACTTAACTATAAAGCCTAAGGAAATAGTAGCTGTTGTTGGGGTTTCTGGTGCTGGAAAAACAACATTACTTAGAATGATTGCTGGTGCAGCATTAAAGCTTACAGATAAGAGATATATCCCATCAAGAGGTGAAATTAATGTTCCTAAGAACATAAAGCTTTCAATACTTTTACCGGGAGAGTTAGAGCCGACGTTTGGAGATGAAAGCATCCTAGAGCACATCTATGATAAAACCGGGGATGAATTCGTATCTGTGGAAATACTTAACATGTGTGGATTATCGGACGCTGTTTTCTATAGAGCAAAATTCTCGGAGCTCTCAACAGGACAGAAGGAGAGAGCTAAATTAGCAAGTTTACTAGCTGAAAAACCCAACGTCTTAATTATTGATGAATTTACAGCGCACCTTGATGCCTTAACTGCTAGAAGGGTTGCTAGAAAGCTTTCAGAAATAGCTAGGAAAGCGGGAATAACAGTTATTGTAGCTACTAATAGAAGCGAAGTTCTTGACGCTCTAGTTCCTGACAAAATAGTTTATGTAGGTTATGGTTCAGTGAAAGTTATTGAGAAAAAGCAATAGCTAAGAGATAGTTTCCAATATTTTCCCAAATAATGCCCTTCATCAAACTTAAAACAATACCATCCTTCTTAGCTCTAACAGCGTCGATAACTTCGTTTAGGAAACTTCTAACCTCTAAGACTAACATGTTTTCATTCACTTTATCTAGAACATTAACTTTAGGTACTGCTATCCCCAACCTACTTACACTTTCTAAAACAATGTTGCCATAATTTTTGAGAACTTTAAGTGTTTCAAGATATTCTTTGCTAAAATCATTGATACTGAAATCTAAGATCCCTATTTCGTTGAGAAGAGAAACTATGAGATTAAAGTTCAATTCGGAAACCATGTTTTCGCTCCATAAACCCATATAAGGCACGATAACGTCTTTTCTCTCATTCCAACGCATTACAGGTATTTTCTCTAGAACTAAATCTTTAGACACAATGTAACCCACGCTTTCGTCAAAAAATAAAGTTTCGAAAGCATAGTCAAATTCCTCTTCCTGCAAAACATGCTCAGCTATGTGGTATTTAAAGTATGTTCGCAAAATTATAGTTCCTTTAATTTTCTTAGCAAGTGTGGGGTTCATTAACGTATAGATTGCTGATAAGTAACCATATACGTTTTTAGTATTTACTGTTATTGGAATGTCTATTAGAACTTTAGGATCATTCTTACCTAAAACAATTTTAACGTACTTGTAATCAATTAATCCACCTAAGCTTTTAGCTATTTTTTCTATTCTCTCAATACTCACTTTAGTCAATCCCTTCTAAAACTATGAATTTATAAAGAGAGGTTTCACATTTATCCAAGCTTTCAGCATAAGATACTAATATGAGATCGTAATTATGAAGTTCTATGTTTAATCTGTTCTTTAGCTCGTTTAATTCTTCGATTACGGTTTCGTCAATACCGTTACCTTGTGGTGAGAGAAGAATGAACTTTCCCTTCCTAACACATATTATCAATGCTGCTTCTGCACCATATCTTATAAGAGAATCTCTTATGCGAAGCACATCGGGTTTTTCCCTACAATAATCTCTTAGCACTATTGCGCATGCTTTTCTGGACAGCTTTAGATAATTTAAGTCGCTAATATCTATTACCTTGGGTGGCACTATTTTCTCAAGAAGCCTCTTAACAATAGCTTCACCCGTATTTGTTAAATAAGCGCCGCCTGCTTTTGATACATCAACTAAGCCGAGTTCCTTTAGCCTCCTTATGAGAGTCCTAACGGAGGATTCGCCAATCCCTAAAATTTTGCTTAAAGCTTGTCTTCCAAGAGGACCTTTAGTGTAGAGGAGAATAAGTGTTTTCACAGTATGGGCTTCATTTATTATTGGCTTTATACCTCTTCTTGGAGCTAAAGTATATGATACTATTCTATGAAGATCTATGCCCATACTATCTCACTTTATCACTATTCTATTTCCTCCTTTTCTCTTTGCTTCTCTAAGTGCTTTAAGAGCGTTTTTAACTGTAATATTCTCATAAGCTTCTCTTCGATTTCTAGCTTTAATATTAACTATTACCCCGTAGCTAACACCTATACTTAATGTTGCACCGAGCTTCTCTATTTCCCTACGTATTTTCTCGAGATCACCTAATACTTCTTCAGGCTTTATCATTGGTATTATGATTACTGCTTCCTCTGTTCCCCTAGAATAGTCTAGTCCGTATAGAACATAGGCATTCCATTTTCGAACAAAATTTTCAACTAAATGCGTTAGCGTTCCAGTAATTATGTTGGGTTTATACTCATTGAATCCTCTCTCCTTAGTTACCTTCTTAAATTTATCAAGATCAAGAACAATAACTGTCCCTTCAATTAGTTTCCCGTAGCCTTTAGTATTCATGTTCTACATCCCTTTACTAACATACGTAATATTGGGGTGCAAAGGTTAAAAAGGAATTCTTTAAGATAAAGATGTTTTCGGGAGGTGAAAGATAGACAATGTTCTATGAGGTAGCGTTTAGAGGGGTTGTTAGCGAAGTTTCTTCCTTAAATATTGAACCCATGACTGTTAATGCTTACGTTAACGAAGGTTGCACTATAGATTTTGAAACGTTTGAAAAGTATGATCTAAGCGATTTCTTCATAAAGTTTAATGATGAATTAGTTTATGCTTATTCAAAAAACCCCATAAGCCTACATATTTTAGGAGAAATATCAACCATTTATGGACTTAAGAAGCCTCCTCTCTTTGGTGAGGCAGCTCTTATTTAGGTAGGTATTGCAACATAGATATTATCCTTGTTTCTAACAATTCTAACTGAAACCTTTGCTCCCTCATGGAGTTCTTCAGCGTTTACTACCGTTATTGTTCTTAAGCCTCTTAAATCAACAGCTAACTTCTCCCCCTTAAGCCAACCCGGAGCAACAATTTTAACCCGTACTTTCTCACCTACTCTAAAAGGTTTAGGTAAAGGTTTTGTTTTAAACATGCCGAAATCTTCAAGCCTAGGTATTAGTTTAACTTTAAACATTCTTTCAAGAGATTTTAAATAATTCCAAAACTCATACCAGCTCATAACCTTCTTTACAGGAGCTTTTCTCCCATGCTTATGCGGTATATATTTTTGAATACCTAGAGGTGGCCATTTCTTACCTGCACCTGTTTTCAAAGCCCACTTTATTATCTTAGGTATTTCTTCATCGTTTATTCCAGGCAAATAAACTGGCGCTATGTGAATATCTATTTTAGTGTTCTCTAACGTATACTCTGCAATCCTAAGAACCTTTCTTACATTATACCATTCAGCACCTTGTATGTATTTAGCTAGTTTCTCATCAATAGCGTCTACGCTTAAATTTATCCTATCTAATCCAGCCTCCGAAAGTTCTTCAACCTTATGTTCCGAAAGGTTTTGTCCATGCGTTTGCATACTTACAATCTTTACCTCCCCAATATCCTTAAGTCCCTGTACTAGCTCTATAAGCCTTGAGTAAAGAGTTGGTTCACCAACAGTATCTATATGAGCTTCTACCTTATCTATTCCCTTATACTTAATAATTTCCCTTACACCATCTAGCAATATCTCCGGGGGAACCCAATATTCTGCCTGCCTCCACTTAGAATAAGGGCCAGCATCTGTTGAGCACATTATACAGTTCAAATTGCAAAAGCTAACAGGTCTTACTTGAATAACATTTGTTCCTCTATCTATTAATCCGAAAGCTATAGAACCTAAAATAGGTACTTCAATGTCTTCTCCTACCTTTATCAAGACTCTGCCTTGAATTTTCCTCATTGCAGTTACTTTTTTACTCTTTGTACTTTACAATGTATTCGCAATACGGTTGTTTGATACACTTATACATTACTTCTTTAACCTTAACCTCTCTACCAAAAACCTCCTTAGCAAGCTCCTCTAACATTCCAACAATTAAGCCCTTCCAAGCGTTTTCTTTTAACTCTTTAAGTGTTGAACATTCAATATTTTCGGTTACTGAGAAAATTACTATTCCTTCGCTTTCTCTTATTTCTTTAACTTCAAATTTACCGTAACCCTTTACAGTTAATGCGTCTGCAATGTATTTTATCAGCTCTTCCTCACTTAGCTCCATACCTTTAAGCGTTTTACTCATGTTTTTAGCGAATTTTTTAATAAGCCTCTTACCTATTTCACGTAATGCGTCAATACCGTATTTCTCTCTAATGTATTTGAATAATTCAGCGCATTCATTCTATGAGAGTAATGCTACTTGATCCCCTGTTGTAGTCAATATAGGATAGTATAGTGTATCAACTAGAAATTGTCCATACTTTCTTTCGGAATATCGTACAGAATATACTACGTTTAATGATTTAAGTTTTGAAATTAGTTCATTCAAGTTGAGATCTTTAGGTACTTCTACGAAAAGACCCCATATTTCTACCTTATCTTCTGGTGCTGCAGCATGAAAACCCCACAGAATATTTATGTTATGCTCTGCAAGAAGAGATGATATCTTAGCTATTGAGCCCGGCTTATTAAGAATTTCAAGTGCAAGCTCTACAATTCTCCTACCACCAGTTGGTACAAACGTTGCTATGATCTTAGGCTTCATTTCCAACTTACCTCAAACAATAGCTGTGTTTTACCCGTTTACATTTAGCGTTCTTCACCTACCGTGGTTTTTATTGCTTTTGAATATTTTAGTCACGGTAGGTGGGTCATTACGCTTCCTCTCGGAGCCCCTCACCGTAGAGGCTCGTCCTCGGTTGCCCGAGGATTCATAGCCCTACGGCTCTCGGAACCCCGAGGTCACCATTACCTTTATTTTATAAATATTTCTGAGGCTATAGCCTTGCAAGAACAACCACTATATACGATTAAACTAACATTCAACTTTAATGGTGAGAATGCAAAGAAGATACTATCTACTGCATGGCTATTTAAGACTGCATGCCATAGAATCCTCTCTAGGTCAAAACAATTAGAACATGTACTTGTACCATCTAAGGTTGCTTGGATAAAGTTGTTTAAAAATAAGGCTTATGAGCTTATACCTAATAAGAGGTATTCTTATGGTGTCGTATACTTAGTCTACGGTATATGGGAGTCTGCTAGGAGTCTCGGCATAGATTATTCTAATGTAGAGCTATCTGATTGGTTACTATTCCAACACTACGAGAGAGAGGTAAACGGTAATGTCATAAGGGTCTACGAGGATGGCTCGGCGCTGATAACAACCTATGGCTATGATGGCTCAAAGGATAGAATTCTAATAAACGCTAAACCAAACAAGGGTCAAGCAGACCTCCTCAAAGAAGTCGTTGAGTTAAGGGAGAAGTACATGCCAAAGCTCATTATTAGAGACTATGGTGTTAGAGATAGTAAGTTGTATGTTAGAGGAGAGATACATATCTCAGTATCCTATGATTTCTATCTAAAGCATGCGAAGAGATATGATGAACCTAAAGGAAATCTAATTGGCGGCGTGGATGTCAATACCGATAGGATTAACTTAGCAATAACTGATGCGGATGGTAGGCTGAGGGATGCAAAAACCTTCTGGTTCAGAGAAATATCGGCTAGAGGATATCCAAGAAGTAGGGCGTGGAGTGTTATTGGTATGATAGTGCATAAGATGCTTAGATGCGCATACAACCATGGAGTATCAACTATAGTTCTTGAAAACCCTGAAGTAATGGGTAGGTTAAGGTTCTTCTGGATTAAGAATGGTAGGCGACTACATAGAAACTATAATTGGAGAATATCCATATTTAGAAATAGAATCATAGAAATGATAGCGATGAAAGCGCCCATCTACGGATTACGTGTAAACTATGTGAATCCAAAAGGTACAACTCGTTCGAGAGAACACGATGACATAATGATGAGATATGGATTAGACAAGCACACAGCATCCGCTTACCTAATAGCACTAAAGAGTATTTAGAAATAATTAGAAATCACCTTTTCTTTTCCATAGCTTAAAGCTTAACTAAACATATGCTTTATTATTAATTAACCAATATCGTTTCGGAAGGTTCTCCCACGCTGAATTTTACAATGTATTCTCCTAATAACTCAATGGCTTGGAAAACGTGCTCTTTAGGTATTCCCGGAACTCCTGCACCAATGGCTATTGCGTTTTTACTGTTTAAAGTAATCATAGTGTCTTGGCAATCCCTGTGAGGATACACATGAATTATTCTTTTACCGTCTGAAAGAACTACGATACCTCCTCTTAAGAAGAATTTGTTTGAACCTATGGGGTTGAATTCTTCGCCTCCTCTACTCAACCTAAATGTTAGGTTGCCTTCTATACGGTCTAAGTCATATATTCCTATGGAAATTCTTGTTTTGACACTTACTAAGTTTCCAATATCAACAACGTTATTTATTAAAGGTAAAGTTTTACCTCTAAGAATGCGTCTTAAAAGTGCTTCACTACTTGGCCTAGTCTTAGTAGGGTCTATTCCTATTTTCCAAAGAAATTTCCGGTACGCCCTAATTATGGGGTCATTTTTGAGCTCATCTAAACGGTACCTTTTTCTAACAGCATTTACAACCTTGTTTATTTCCTCTCTTAGTTTTTCCCTTGATTTCTCAACTTTAATGTTGTGTATAAAGCGGTAAGCTATGAATACACCAAGCTTTCTTACATCCTCAGCTATCTTTATCTCCATTTACTCACCAATTACCTCGACAATAACTCTACGGTATCCTCTGGGACCATCCATTTCAACAAGGAAAATGTTTTGCCACGTACCTCTTACAAGTCTCCCGTTTATCACGGGGAATACTCTATCAGCCCCTATAAAGGCTGAGGCTAGATGGGCATGCGCATTATCATCTATTATGTTATGTTGCCATTTACCGTTCTCTGGAAATTCCTCTTTAATCTTCCTAAGTATGTCTTCCATAAGTCCTCTTTCATGCTCGTTAGCCACTATCGCCGCTGTCGCATGAGGAGCGAAGACCAAGCATAAGCCATTCCTTATTCCGCTCTCTTTAACCGCATTTTCCACTTCATACGTTATATCTACGAGTTGATACTTTCTATGGGTGCTTAAAGTTAATTCTTTAACGTAGACTTTCATAGGCTTCACCCTGAATTTTATAGCATCACCACTACTTATCTGGAAAAATCAACAACCTTATGCCAAATTAATGTTTTGTATTAGCTTTGCTAAGCTATGAACGTTTAAATCCAGCCTCTAAGTTTCATAGCATTAACTACTCTTTCTACAGCAACCGCGTAGGCTGCTGTTCGCAAGTCCGAACCCAACTTATAATATTTCCTATATACCTTGTCAAGTGCTGAAAGCATTTTATCTTCGAGCATTCTCAATACTTCATCAAGTTTCCACTGGAGACCCTGCATGTTCTGAACCCACTCATAATAGGACACTATTACTCCGCCAGCGTTAGCTATAATGTCCGGAACAACAACTACCCCTTTCTTGAACAATATTTCATCCGCCTCAGGTGTTACTGGACCGTTAGCTCCTTCGACAATGATTTTAGCGTGAACTTTATCTGCATTTTCACTTGTAATAACGTTCTCTATTGCAGCTGGCACTAAAATATCAATGTTCTCTAGAGTTAATAGCTCTTCGTTTGTTATGTCTTTTTTAGCGTCCGGGAATCCTACAACAGTTCCCGTCCTTTCTTTAAATGCCTTTACCTTTTGAGGATCAAATCCGTCTGGATTATAGATTCCGCCTTTACTGTCGCTAACAGCAACTATTTTTGCTCCCCACTCATGCATAAAGAGCGCAGAATAGTATCCTACATTACCGTATCCTTGGATTGCTACACGTGCACCTTCGAAAGGTAACCCGTATTTTCTAGAAGCAAACTTTGCTGCAACGGCCACACCATATCCTGTAGCTTCTATTCTACCATAGGATCCCCATAGTTCAACAGGCTTCGCAGTTACAACCCCAGGTACGTTTCTCCCCTTAAGCTTGCTATATTCGTCCATAAACCAGGCCATAACTTGAGGATTCGTATAAACGTCCGGCGCTGGAATATCGATATCGGGACCTACTATTGGAGCAATAGCTCTAATATAGCCCCTAGATAATCTCTCCAACTCACCCATGGAAAGTTTTCTTGGATCAACACGAACTCCCCCCTTTCCTCCTCCATAGGGTAAGTCCGCCACGCTACATTTCCACGTCATCCACATAGCTAACGCAATAACCTCATCCCTTGTAACACCTGGATGATATCTTACCCCGCCCTTATATGGTCCTAGAACATTATTGTGCTGTACTCTGTAGCCTATGAAAACCTTTATTGATCCATCATCCATCTTTACGGGAATGCTTACTTCAAGAATGCGTTGAGGCTTACTCAGTATTTCGTATATATTACGGTCATAACCTAAAACATCGATAGCCTTCTTTAACTGCTTTAAAGCCATTTCATAAGGATTCTCTGCCAAATCTTAACTCCCGCTTATGACTACGACAGAGCACATATATACGATTTTTTGAAAATACATTATTTATTGTTAAGATAGCTTACATTAGGCATATAAAGGAATATGTTGCCTTTGTAAAGGTAATATTAGGTCCTTTGAAAAACCGACACTAACCCTATAGTACTCTCTGTCATTAACTTTATCTATTACCTTCTCGAGAACTCCTTGAACTAAAACCTCTGAACCTTCCCATGCTGCTTCTCTAAATCCTTCATTAAACGCTACTATTTCGCTAACAAATTTTGCTCTAAAACTTCCTTCAGCAATACTTGTTACCTCAACACCATATTTACTAGGATAAAATATTGAGTTCTTATCATCAAGTATTTTTGCTATTAGAGTTACTCGTCCGAAGCTCCTTACTTCTATGTCACTAATGTTATAGAGTGAATCATCAAGTAATCTTATAGTGTAAAATATTGTACCAAACATTCCGTTCAAATATTTTCTTGAGTATAGCGATTTCAGTACTTTATTAGATATCTTAACGTAAATATCGTGTTTTTCAACATCAAAAAGCGTCTCTGGTTTTAAATGGTAGAACAAGTTTGTCGTAAAGAAAAGCCTTCTGACAGCATTATATATTTTATAGGCTAAACTTTTACCTCTAGAAATGATTATGGGTTCGTGCGCTGAATCATGCACAACGCCTATGTCGTCTACATCTATTCCTGCCTCAGAGATTATGAGCATTACAAGATCTCTAACGGTTCTTTCATAACTTTTAGGGTTCCTTAGAATTCTTTTCGCTTCTTCGTAAGGGTCAAATATTTTCCTAATATGGTTCCTGGAAATTACTGGCAATATCCTATTGTAAGGCTTAACTACTTTCATAAGGTAAGGATATTTTGATTTGGCGTAGTTTATTTTTTCAACGAAACACTGGTTTCTAATTCTATGTTTCCACGGTAGCGCAATAACGTTTTTAGTGTTGTCATGGATATTCCATTTAGCTAGCCATAATGATTCGTCAAAAATCTTCAAAACATAGCCTTCATGGACATAGCCTTGCATTACCATACCCTCATTCGTTACTGATTTCACTTAGTCTGCTAATATTGCTGTATCATATAGTATCTAAACATTAATGTTCAATAGCAAGTGCTTAAAACGTTAACTACATTGTATTACCTAAGTTCCTCTAGAACCTCATATACATTGGGAAGATCTTCGTAAAGTTCTTTTTTGAATCTAGGAATAAGAGCCATTATTGTTGCTATTTCTGATAAGTGTTCTCTTAAGACAATGTTATTCGTTAGGAAACCTATGGCACCAATATTGTCTCCTATGTTTTTTATTCCGGAAATTTTAATCATAGCTTCCTCTATTTCCTTCCCTCCCGCTAAAACGTAGCGTACGGCCGAACTTGGAAATTCAAAACCAGGTCCAAAACCTATAGTTACCTTATCATGGTTGTCAAGTATTGCTGCAACTTGAAAGTCCATATATCCCGTTATTGTTGCGGGTATAGGTACTAAACCTGCCTCTAATCCGACATAGAAATCTGCTTTACTCAGTATTGCCTTTATGTTTATAGCCCTTTCAATAGCACCTCTTATAGTTGTTTTTAATCCTATAGGCTGTGGCGGTAAAGATGTTTCGACAGCTCTACTTAAAACGTTTATCTTTGTTTTAAACATTTTCTCGAAGGCTACTTGAATACCCTTTATTTTCGATGGGTTCTGTGATCCTATAGCTACTGTTATAACCATAGTTCCCTCACACTTTGAGAACAATATTATTCTATGTTTGCATGTCTTTGCCTTATTTCTTCTTCATCCTTTCCAAGCCTTCTCATAAGTTCAACAACTAATCCATCGAGAAACACCATACATGTATCTTCAAAAAGCGTTCCCAGAGGTGCTAATGGTTCATGGATTCCTAGGATTTGCCTTGCAAAGTAGTCTTCCTCTTTAGCAACCTTCGATCTTCCAGGAATTGTCACAACAATGTCGGCTAATTTACCTAGTGGCGAACCAGGATATGTTGTTATTGCTATTAATGTAGCGCCTACCGCCTTTGCGGCTTCGGCAGCGGTCACTATTAGTCTTGTTCTACCGGAGCCTGAAATTGCTATAACAATGTCGTCTCTGCCTATCCTTGGAACTATCGTTTCTCCGAGAACGTATGCGTTATAGCCTAAATGCATTAGTCTCATGGCGAACGCTTTACCTACAAGTCCTGATCTACCAGCTCCCATTACTAGAATTTTCCTTTTACCGTGGTCATGGTATGCTTTCATGAGAATATCTATCATTTTTTCGACTTCTTCTTCTTTAATATGGTCTATGGCGTTGTTTATGAATAGAGCAATCTCCTTCATGGATTTCTTTAGCGCTTCAAGTTTCTCCAAAAAGTAACCCGTTATGTGAATATGGTGTAAACGTAGTTTTAAGATTAACTATTGTCATGCTACATTGCAAGTAAAGTTAATTTACCCCTTATACTCCTTTAACAGCGTGAAAGAAGTAGGTGCAGAGGCTATGGTCATAGACAAAAGCAGAATAGTGGAGGAAATTAGAGAGAAACTAAGAAAAGTTATGGATCCAGAAATAGGGGTAAACTTAGTTGACGGAGGTTTTATTAGAAGCATTGAAGTCGATGATGAAGGAAACGTTAGAATAGGCTTAATGCTTACAACACCCTACTGCCCAATAACATATGTTCTCATAGCTAGCGTTGAAGAGGCAGCTAAAACGGTTAAAGGAGTTAAGAACGTAAATGTTGAGATAGTAGGTTTTGGCATTCCCCCTGAGTTAGAGAGGATAATGGAGGAAAAGTATAGAGAAATGCTTGTTGCACTTGAAGAAGAAAAGGAAACATAGGGGTTTCATTAAGGCCTGCGTAACATCATCCTATACATAGTCAGCGGGCTAATTTTCAATCATCTCGCTATAACTACTATTAGTCTACGGGTTTAAAACATATTTCCAACAATGGCAAAATTAGATGACCAAAATGAAATGTAGTTTAGAAAATGAGGCATTAGAAAGAATTCTAGTATGGCCATATAATAGGAGGATAGCTATTTTAAGTAATTATGAATATGCTAAACAAATATTGCAAGCCTTTCTAATATCTAAAATTGCTAAATGCACATCTGAAAACATTTATCTTATTGATTATAGTGGAAGATTCAGATCCGAATTATTAAGCAACATTGTTGGACATGAGAAGTTAGAGAACATAGTTTACTTAGAAAAGCTTATCAACGGAATAAGGGGTTACTCCTTACACATACATAACCCTTCAGAAAGCAATGTAAGAATAGGTTCCAGCATTAGGAATGTAGACGTAGAGTTCATTATAATAACTGATTATAGTCCATCTAAAGCGCTCAAAGGAACTAAAGGGTTCCTAAAAGTATATTGCAGGAAAAGGAAGGATAGAATTTACGAGTTAAAAACATTTACAGATAAGGTATTGATAGCAGTTTCGGAAGGCAAGATCGTAGAGGCATTCAAAATACTACCTAAATACTTATTCAGAGCCTTAAGCTTACTTAAAGAAGCTGCTGCCGAATATGGAAATTATACCGTAAAAGACGCAGTAGTAATAGTTTCTGCTAGAATGAGTGTTAATAAGAATTTCGCTAGAAAGATAATAAGCGATCTAGTATCTTATGGTTTCATAGAGGTAAATAAAGGATATGTAATTGTTTAAAGATTCGCTATTCAATGTAAATTGCTGGCTTCCATGGGATAGCATATTTCGCCTTACCCTTAGGATCATAATTTGCCCCTTCCTCATTCATCACAAATACCTTCTCTAATCCGAGCATTCTCTTTAAGTATTGTAGGTTTTCCTTGAGAACCTCTTCTTCGTCAAGTGAGGCTAAGGTATCATAGTATTCTTCGGATAAGGGCATTATGAAGTCTATTAATGATTTGACTAACTCAACAACTTTTCTCCCATGCTTTGCTATTTCCTTGTTCTTCATGACTTCTTTAAGAACTTCTCTTTGCGGATTTTTAACTTTAGCCTTTAACTTATCTATGATAACTCCAACTAGTTCATACTTCCATGGTGCTGCGACATAAAGGTATATTTTCTGCGGCTTTATCGAGGTTACCTTAACTATTTCCTTAATATCGTCTACGATTCTTCGTAAGTAGTGTTCTACTAACTCTACCTTAAGGTCTCTTAGTCTGTAATCGTAATTGGGCCATTTAGCTAAGGATATATAGCCTTTCTCCCCTATTTTCCTCCAAAGTTCTTCAGTAATGAATGGTGCAAAGGGAGCTAACAGCCTAAGCCAAACACTAACGAAGTACTTTAGCACATAGGGATTCGGTATTTCGGAAACCTCAATATACCATTTTAGATCTTGCTCCATAAGATAAAGTGCCGTTCCAGATGCTTCCCTAATTCTAAGGTTTTCCAGTGCTTCTGTAACTGACTTTATCCTCTTTTGTGTGATGCTTAAAAGCCATTTGTCCGCATATGATAGCTTATCCATAACCTTATGGATATCCTCTATACTAACATTGTTTATTTTGTATTCGTCTACAAAGGAATCAATATAGTTCTTTAGTCTTCTTAGCCTTTCGAGAACGCTTGAAGCTAAGCTTACACTGAAGTCCGCATCCTGGTTTATTTCAGCTGAAACTGCTAAAGATAACCTTACAGTATCTGAGCCATAGAGTTTATTGGCTATTCTAAGGGGCACAATGTTCCTTAGTGATTTAGACATTTTCTTGCCTTCATAGAGTACGAATCCGTTGACAACTATTTGCCGTGGCCATAGCTTTTCAGGAAATATTGCTGCATGATTGTATATGAAGAACGTTAGATGGTTAGGTACTAGGTCTTTTCCGCTATGTCTGCTATCAAGAGGATACCAGTACAGAAATTCTTCCCTCATTGCCTTCAATATTTTCGCAGGAATTCCTGTTTTTTCAGAAATCTTATTTACATCGCCTACTCCTAGGAATACGTAGTCGAATACTTCATGCGTTAATTTGTTGGGTTCTATTCGATACTCATTAATATGTTTCGAAATAGTATAGTATGCCATGTAGATTGTTGAATCGCTAAGTGACTCTATAATCCAACCGGGACTCCATGGAAGCTCTGTTCCTAAGCCTCTTTGTCTAGCGCATGCTCTTTCCTTAACCCATTCTATAGTGTATTCGAAGTCTTTACGGAATTCTTCGGGAAATATTCTCATAGATTTTAAGGCTTTCCTGGCAAGCTCCTTCCATTCGGGATTGGAGTAGTCGAGAAACCATTGGTTCTCTAAAATCTTAACCACGATTTCAGTACCGCATCTACAATATACTGGCTTATTAAGTATTTCATACATTATATCTGCTTTTCCTTGGCTTAGTAAATCCTCTTTTACTTTATCTCTAGCTTCTCTAACAGGGAGTTTAGAGTATTTTCCAGTATTCTCTTTCATAACTCCCTTATGGTATTCTAATGAGTAAAGCTGTTTAGTGGCTTCTTCAAGTCTCTCATCTAACTGGCTTTTAATACCCATTTTCTCAACGATGTCTCTTGCAGGATATTCCGAATGCCCTTCAACAGAAATTATTGAAATAGGCTGCAACTCATTAGGACTTACATTGTATTTTTCAAGAACTTCTTTATCTTTCCTTATTTCCTCCAATGCAACATAATCGTATGGTGCGTGAGCGGGTACCGACATTACAACTCCTGATGCATTATTTGGATCAACAAATTTCCCGGGTAAAATGGGTACTTTAGCTCCCGTCATAGGGTTCTTTACTCTCCTACCTAAAAGCTCCTTTCCGGATATTTTCCTGATTGTTTTAACTTTCCTATTCTGGAATGTTAGCTTCCATGCTGCTTTAGAGCTAATAACCCATTTGCTTCCATCAACTTCTGCTAAAACATATTCGCTTTCAGGATTAACCCATAGGTTTGTTACTCCGAAAACGGTTTCGGGTCTTAATGTAGCGCATGGATATTTTTCTCCATTCTCTCCTTCGAAAAGTATTAGGGTGAACTCGCCTATTTCTGGCTCTACATCGCCCTTAGTATCATGTTGCCCTACAGGGTTCTGATGTACAGGACACCATCCTACAGGATGTGTTCCCTGAGTAACATATCCTTTCTCTCTAAGCTTCTGGAATTGCCACCTTATGAATTGGCTGAATTGTGGTGTTATACTTGTAAATTCTCTTCTCCAATCTATGCTTAACCCCAATTGCTTCATAGCTTTCTTGGCGTCCTCATGGAAGTATTTAGCCATACCTAATGGTGTTTTTAGCTTCTCAATATCCTCCTTAGGTATGTGATATACGTTAATGAATAAGTCTATTAGTTCTTTATCGCCTTTAGCTACGGCTTCAGCCATGGTTAAAATTGGTGTTCCAGTGTAGTGAAAACCCATGGGGAATAGTACGTTGAATCCCTGCATTCTCTTAAACCTAGCATAAATGTCTGTTACAGTGTATGTTCTTGCATGACCTATGTGTAGTGGAGAATTCGGATAAGGAAAAGCTGCTGTTAGGAAAAACTTGGGCTTACCTGATTTAGGATCAGCTTCGAATACTCTATCTTCATACCATTTTCTAAGCCATTTCTCAGATATTTCATTAAGATATTTTGCGAAGTCGTTTACAGGCGCTATTTCAGCCGTAGCCAAGGCTTAATTCACCTATCCCCTAATCCTCCATTTCTCATACTTTTCAATTTTCTTCCTAAGCTTCTTAAAAAGCTTATAATGCTCATCACACAAGTAAACCCTATTCCTTAGAGGAGATAGTTTCAAACCTTTTTCCTCAAGAACTCTAGCCTCAACATAACTTACACTATGTGAAGAAGTATTTTCGCATCCATTAACCGAACACTTTTGTCCCTTCCTAACTTTACCCATTACACAACATCCCTACATTAGCCATCTAGGTCCGTAGTTATAATACTTTCGAAATAACAATATAAAGATTAGTTGAACTTGCAGTTTTAGAAACAATTAAAAATACTCTCTACACGATAATGCTACGATTAAATGTGTGACTAAAGCCATGATGAAGAATTCAGGAAAACTATACGCAGTCCTAGGATTTTCAGCTCTTGGAGGCTTCTTTAAAATATTTGGAGGCGTTGTTTACGGCTCAAGAGCACTTTTCGTCGATGCGCTAACTTCAATAGCTAACTTCATTGCAGCATATGCTACGATATACTACTATAAGGTCAGTAGGAAACCTCCCGATATAGATCATCACTATGGACACTATAAGCTAGGATTCGGAGGTACATTAGTATCTTTAATTTCATACTCTTTTGTTGCAGGTCTCGTTGTTGCAGAGCTTTACAAAATAGAGCCATATAGTGTAAGTATTAATGCAACATTATTTGCCATACTAGGTTTCATATTTTACTACTTAGCAATAGCGGTAGCTAAGAGGAGCGGCGAATTCTTTAAGCCGTACTCTGCCTTCACCGTTAGTGAGCTTATCGAGAGCACAATAGTTATTCTAGCTAGTCTAGCAGGTGCACTTTACACTTACATAATAGATTATATTGGAGCCCTAATTTTAGCATCATATATTTTCATTGAGATATATGGTACTGGAAAAGCTCTTTTAAAGAACATTAGCGACATAGCACCTTCAAGAAGCTACATAAACGACGTTAAAAGAACTGTTGAAAAACATGGATTTAAAGTTATTAAAATCAAAATCAGAAAAGTCCACTATAACTTATGGCATGGTGATATCTTCATAGAATCTCTTAATGAAAACATTACAATTAAAGAGCTTAAAAATAAAATAAGAGAGCTTAAAAGAGAGCTTTTAAGAAAACATCAATTAGACGCGACTGTGGAAATTGCCAAGTAAAATATCTAATGTAATATCTAATGTGTAGAGAAAATGTAAACACTTAATTCAATAATTCTTAGCTAAATTATCTCCAATAGTTTGTCTATTCTATTTATGACATAATCCGGTTTATGCCTAAGCAATTCATCCCTACTTGTAAAACCATAAAGTACGGCTACAGTTTTTAAGGAGAATGCTTTTCCGGCTTCAATATCATCTACGCCATCTCCAACAATTACGCCATCTCTTACATTGACCCTTTCAATAATTTCCTTAACTGACCTTATTTTATCTCGCCCTTCCTTTACCTAGCTATTTGGTATCACAATTGGGTAGGTTTAGGAATAGTTATCCTTTGGGTCATAATTAACTTCGTAGTTTTCCCTAAACCTAAGAAGGTAAATAGCTGGTTTAGTAAAGTTGTTTTAGGCGAAAAGGTGTGGCTAAGTAAGTTCAAGAGTGAACCTCAACTAGACTTAGCGGCTATATTGAACATTCTTACCGCAGTGTTCTTCATACCTTCATTATATTTCGCATACATAAACGAGTTTTGGCCAACACTCTACTGTGCAACTTTAATGTTCGTTTTAAGCTACGGTTTACCGATAGAGTTGCATTACAGTATGCCGAAGAGAAATAACACTACCTGGTCTTTATACCGTATATCTTAGTATCATTATTTAAAATCCTGAAATCTCACTGCTGAAGTATATCTTAGTGCCTTAGATTCTTAAATTTCATACTTTTTCCTTAACGTCAGGTTTTACGAAACATACTAATAAGCTTATAAGTCTAGGGTGTTTAGTACGTGATAGTTTAGAACGGAGGAGTAAAATAGGTATGGATAATGAGGTTGAGGAATTACGGGTAGCTGTAACTGAAGAAGAAACCTACGTACCTGACACTAGCGTCATTATTGAGGGTGCTGTTTCTAAACTTATAGAGAAAGGGAAAATTAAGGGTAAAATAATAATACATAAGGCCGTCATATCAGAACTTGAAAATCAGGCGAATCAGGGTAAAGCGATAGGGTTTGCAGGACTTGATGAAATAAAGAGGTTACGTGAACTTGCCAGTAAAGGACTTATAGAACTTGAAATTGCAGGTGAAAAACCAAGGGTTTACGAAATAAAGTACGCTAAATTGGGCGCTATAGACGCGCTAATTAGAGAACTAGCTTGGGAATTAGAAGCAACACTCATAACAAGCGATAGGGTGCAAGCAGAAGTTGCTAAGGCGTTAGGAATCAATGTTATATACATTGAACCCAAGAAGGAGGAGAAAATAAGGCTTGAAGAATTCTTCGATAAAAACACTATGAGCATTCACTTGAAGGAAGGAGTCCCCCCTATAGCTAAGAAGGGTAAACCGGGAAGCTGGAGAATTGTATCACTTAGGGATAAGCCTCTTACAAGAGACGAAATTGAAAGTTTAGCTAAGGAAATTATTGAAGCAGCGAAAACAAGACGAGACGGGTTCGTAGAAATTGATAGATCAGGTTCAACAATAGTTCAGCTAGGCCTATTCAGAATAATCATCACACGTCCACCTCTCTCTGATGGTTGGGAAATAACGGCAGTACGTCCGCTTGTTAAGCTCAAACTTGAAGATTACAATTTACCTCCAAAGCTTATTAAGAGACTTGAGGAAAGGGCTGAAGGAATACTTATAGCTGGCGCGCCTGGAATGGGTAAAACAACTTTTGCTCAAGCGTTAGCAGAATACTATTCGAGAAAGGGAAAAATAGTTAAAACAATTGAGTCTCCGAGAGATATGCACTTATCGGACAACATAACACAGTATTCTAAGAGCTATGCATCGCCTGATGAACTTCACGATATTTTGCTACTAAGCAGACCCGACTACACATTTTTTGATGAAATGAGAAACGATGAAGACTTCAAGCTCTATACGGATCTTAGACTAGCCGGAATAGGTATGGTAGGAGTTGTTCATGCAACATCACCAATAGATGCTATTCAAAGATTTCTTGGGAGAGTAGAGTTAGGTATGATACCCAGTATCATAGATACCGTGATTTTCATAGAGAACGGTGAGGTAAAGAAAGTTTACGAGGTTTCAATATCTGTTAAGCTCCCTACGGGGTTAAAAGAGGCTGAACTAGCAAGACCAGTTGTTGAAGTAAAAGACTTCCTAACAGGAGAACTAGAATATGAAATTTACAAGTTCGGAGAAGCAACAGTGGTTGTGCCTGTTAAGAGAGTTAGGATGAGCGGTTTCGAACGTAGAATAATAAGGGAAATTGAGAGGTTAATACCTCAAGCGTCAATAGAGGTTCAAGGAAGTAACGTGACAGTTATAGTTCCTAGAGAATATGCAAGACTCTTAATGAAGAAAGCTAAGAGATTAAGGAAACTAGAAGATAAACTCGGTATAAGCATTAGGGTTAGAGTTGAAGGCTAAATTCTAATGAACTTATCTAGGCTAACAGTGTTTGAAGCAATACTAGCTAAGTCATTAAGTGTTAATCCCTCTCTAGCTACAGTTTCCGGAGTTAAACGGTAATTTCCAGCGGGTGTTGTTTCAAGTTTCTCTATAGGAATGAACCTCCATCCCGACCCATCCATATATTTTACAGCTAAAAATGCTTGACCTCCAGCCCTTTTGGAAAATTCAATTAACCTTTCAATCTTCAATCTTTCAATATATATGGTTTCACGTTTTTCTCTCGTTTTAACTTCAATAACAAATATTTTTCCATTCTTCATAGCTACGAGATCAGGATAAATAATTCTCTTAGCTTTAGCTCCACTGGCTGGCCCTCTTATACATGCGAAGCCTTTCCTCCAGAAGAGCCTAGCGAGATCTCTTTCTCTAGCGAAGCCCAGTTTTCTCTTGCTTATCGAAGTCATGTACTTTAAACCCTAACTTTAAAGTTTAGTACCTCGAAAAATACTTAATTTTTACAGTAAATAAAGCATGTGATACGATAAGCTATGATTAGAATAATTGTTAGGGCAAAGAAGGATGCGGATGCTGTAAAGGCAATGCTTAGAACATTTTATCAAGGATGGGACATTGAAGTAACAACTTTGAAGGGTGCTAGAGGGGAAAAGGGCATTGAGAGACTTCACGATGTTCTAAGTAATGAATACTACAACATAGTACTTATTGGTAGGCAGGATAAAGAATTTTTAAAGTTAGATGGAATGTTAGGCGCAAACACTGTTATTCACATGGTTCCGAAGGAAAAAATTAGGAATACAAGAATAAGCCAGTTAGCTTCGGAATTTGAGAGAGCAAGGGCAAGGTTTAGGCTGGAAACACGATGGAATAATGAAGGATATGTTTTCAGCATAATTAAAAGGGGTGTAAGGTTACCTATAGAAGTTAACCCAGCATTTGATGTTTTCTTAGAAAATAAAAACGTAGTCAGCAAATACTTGGGTATATACTGTAAAGGTTGCGATTACCTTGTTTTTGTAAGGAAATTTAGCGGAGAACATGACATATTTTGCGGTAAAAACCTCATTGCTAAAATAAAAATTCCGGATAGAGGGTACGTTGAAGTTTATGAAAAGAGAGATACTGAAGGCTCATTAGTAAATTTAAAGAAAACATTAGAAAACAATATTGAGACATTACATGTTATGGAAAAAATTTCAACAAAACTTCTAAAGAACGTTAAAAATAAGCATGACGTATATATTGTTCCATGGAGTGGAGGTAAAGATAGCACAACTGCACTTATTTTAGCTGTAAAAGTGTTTGGTAGGAAGAAGCTTTATGCAATATACGTTGATACAGGCGTCGATTTTCCACATAATAGAGAGTATGTTGAGAAAGTTTCTAGAAAGTTAGGTGTTAACCTTATCGTTGAAGAAGCACATGTAGATGAGGAACTTAGTAAAGGTAGGAGATTTCCGACAAATGAGGATCGATGGTGTACTAAGTTAAAAATAGCAGCTCTTTATAGAGCAATAGATAGTATTGCTGATAGTAGGGATAAGGTTTTAATTATTATGGGAGATCGAGATGCCGAATCGGAGCTTAGATCTAAAAGACCACCTATAAGAGGTCATGAGGGATTCATGCAGGTTGCTCCTATAAAAATGTGGAGTGCAGCTCATACTCAATTATACCTTCTACAGAACAATATACCGCTAAACCCACTTTATGAGCTAGGCTTCTATAGGCTAGGATGTTATATTTGTCCTGCTCTTAGAAGTTGGGAAATTATGATCATGAAGTCTACTCCTTTAAAGAATATCCTAGATAACTTACCTTTCTACAAAGAGTTTATTACTAGCTTTAGGGAAATTGGGAATAATAGAGAATAGCTGGAGTGTAGGTGTTTAGTAGTTGCAGTTTATAGATTTTCTAATATACTTTGGAATACCTTTACTAGTGATTTTGATAATACTTTCGAAGAGTATTAAGATAGTTAAAGAGTATGAGAGAGCAGTAATTTTCAGACTCGGTAGACTCATTGGAGCTAAGGGTCCAGGACTATTCTTCATAATACCGTGGGTTGATAGTGTAAGAATAGTTGATCTTAGAGTAGTATCGGTTGATGTTCCAGAGCAGAGAATTATAACGAAAGATAACGTAACCGTAGGTGTTGACGCAGTAGTATACTATAAGGTCTTCGACCCCATTAAGGCCGTTGTTGCCGTCGAAAACTATTCATATGCAGTGCTTCTTCTAGCACAAACAACTCTTAGAGATGTTCTTGGACAGGTAGAGCTAGACGACTTACTTACTAGGAGAGAGGAGTTAAACAAGAGACTAACAAGCATCTTAGATGTTGCTACGGATCCTTGGGGCATAAAAGTAACAGCAGTAACAATGAAGGAAGTGAAGCTGCCAGAGACAATGCTTAGAGCTATGGCTAAACAGGCTGAAGCTGAAAGGTGGAGGAGAGCCAGAGTTATTGAGGCTGAAGGTGAAAGACAAGCAGCTAAGATTATGGCTGAGGCGGCAGAGTTCTATGAGAAACATCCAGCAGCGTTAAGGCTTAGAGAACTTCAGACAATGGTTGAAATAGCTAGAGAAAAGAACCTAGTAGTAATTTCAGAGACCGGAAAAGGTATAGGAGAGGTTGTGGGATTAATTAAGGGGATTAAGGAGGGGAAGTAGTGGAGCGATGAAAAATAAGCGTATTAGTAAAATAACAATTTTTCTACTAATAGCATTACTTATAACAGCTATTTCCATTGTTGAAGCTGAAACCTATGCTGGACCTAAAGTATACGTCTTTAGATTTGACGGTAAAACAATTAATCAGGGATTAGCTACAGCTCTCATAAATGCTTTGAATAAAGCTGAATCCGAAAACGCGATACTCCTCTTAATAATCGATACTCCAGGAGGAGAACTTGACGCTACAGAACAGGTTGCTAAGGCAATACTTAACTCAGCAATTCCAGTGGTAGGATACGTTTATCCTAGAGGAGCAACAGCTTGGAGTGCTGGAACAATAATACTGCTCTCATGTCATATCGCTGCGATGGCTCCTGGAACAGCAATAGGTGCAGCACAACCCGTAATGTATGGTCCTGAAGGATTCCAACCAGTAAACTATAGTAAGATAATAAATCCTGTTGCCGAATTAGTGCAAACAATAAGTAAGGAAAGAGGAAGGAATGAAACTGCAGCTTACGAGTTCGTAACTAAAAACCTAACGTTAAACTATGATGAAGCCCTAAAAAGCAATGTAATAGACATTGTAGCGGATAATATTCCTGATCTTCTCAGTAAAATTAATGGAATAACCGTAAAAACGCCTTATGGCGAGGTGAAGATAAACACTAAGGGATATATGCTTGAGGAATATAAGTGGAGTTTAGGTGAAATGCTATCTAACACCTTAGCGGATCCGCTAATTGCAAATATACTGTTAATGCTTGGATTCTACATCTTACTAATAAGCTTATTCACAGGACATTATCCGATGATTGCTGTAGGTCTGCTCCTATTCATACTTGGACTTTTCGGTATGGGATTTACGATAAACACTATTTCGTCAATACTCATAATAGCTGGCGTAATACTACTTGTAATAGAGCTTGTAACCCCTGGTTTCGGAATATTAGGTGCAACAGGAATAGTAATGATAGCACTAGGGTTTATACTGCTTCCAATATACCTACCTGAATCATGGTATATTACTCCAGAGTTTTATCTAAGATTCTTAACTGCAGGATTAATTATAGGATTCTTAGCTTCAGGATTCTTCGCATTCGTAATATACAAGGTTGTAAAAGCGAAAAGAACTAAGCCATTAATATGGACGATTGTTGGCGCCAAAGGTAAAGCGCTTGACGACATCTCGCCTGGGAAGGAGGGATTTGTCTTAATAGATGGAGAATACTGGATAGCTATTTCTGATGAGAAAATAAGTGCGGGAGACGAAGTAGTCGTTATAGATAAGGTAGGACCTAAGCTTAAAGTTAGGAAAGCTAAGTGAGTTCTTTAAGATGAAAGATACTCTCTTCTCTTTTAAGCTTTTTACCATAAACTTCATAGCTGACTAACCTAATTTTCCCGGGTTCCTCAACGTAGCCAATAATCATTGAGGGCCTCATTGAAGCGTATCCGCCACTCCATACACCAGTTAAAGAACCCGGGTTAACAAGTAATACGTTATCTACAGCAATTATTCTTAGGTAATGCGTATGCCCATTTATTAATACATTAACTTTAAGATTACGAGCTATTCTCAAAAGCCCTTCCACATCACCTCTCGGATACACTTGGTCTCCATGTATTAACCCCATTTTTATGTTATTCACTTCTTCAACAACATACTCTGGTAAGCTTAAGTAGTCCATGTTTCCTCTAACGAAGAAAGCCTTTGAACCTAGTTTTTTAAAGAATTCTAAAACGCTTTCGGAAACGAGGTCACCCGTAAAGAAAACGTAGTCATAAGGCTTATTCTCATCAATAATTTTAAGCATTATTTCAGGAATACTCTTTGCCCTTGTCGGTATATGCGTATCTCCAACGATAAGCAGCTTTAGCATTATTATCCCCAAAAGATAGATTAAGAAAGTTAGATTTTATTTCTCTTCTTAATGGAGAATAAAGAATAGCTTACTTAAAGTTAGTTATGTAATAACAGGACTTGATCTATCTGCGTAGTTTACACTCATATTTTTAGGTTTAAGCTGGGATACAATATATTTGAATGCGCACCAAGGATCCGTATGGGCACCGCATGTGTAAACATCTACCGTTGCGTATTCATATTTAGGCCATGTGTGTATTGCTATGTGGCTTTCTAAAACAAGACCTATAACACTTACCCCTCCCTTATCTCCACCAAATTTCCAAACCTTTAGCTCATAGAGTACTGCCTTTGCTAGCTTAGCTGCCTCCTTAACAATGTCACTTAGCTTTTTCTCGTCAGAAATAACGTTGACGTCGCAGCCGTAAAGATTTGCATAGATATGTTTACCTACAACTCTATTTTCCTCCATGAGAGACTGTTTTGCTTCAAAGGCCTTTTGCATTTCCCACATCCTCTATTGCATCTTTGTAAGTGTGTTATTGAAGGGGTTTTTAAACATTTAGCACATGAGAAACCTTCGAACATAGATTAATTTAAATGACTAAGCCTTTAAACCTCAACGCAGTCTATTATAGAGGGTAATGTGGAAATGTTTACGGCTGAGATAGTTAGCATAGGAAACGAATTACTTATAGGCAAAACTGTTAATACTAATGCTACATGGCTTGGAAGGAAACTTACATTACTTGGATATAAGGTTAGGAGAATAACTGTAGTTCCCGACGAAATCGAGGAAATCTCGTCTGCTATTAGAGAAGCATTAGCGAGAGACGCGAAAGTGATAATTACTACGGGAGGTTTGGGACCAACATTTGACGATAAGACTAGTGAAGCATTAGCCTATGCATTAAATATGAAATGGATTGTGAATGAAGAAGCATTAAAACTTGTTCGTGAAAAATACGAGAAAATGGGTTTAGAGCTAACGAAGCACAGGATAAAACTTGCTAAAATGCCTGAAAAAGCAAAGCCCATACCCAATCCTGCAGGGTCAGCTCCCGGAATACTTGTTGAAAAAGGGAAATCACTAATTATTGCATTACCCGGTGTTCCAAGGGAAATGAAAGAAATGTTTGAGAAATATGTCGAGTCATTACTAAGAGACAGAGGGCCAAAATTGGCATTCTATGAGGATACGATAATCATAAAGGGGATTCCAGAATCAAGCTTAGCACCATTCATAGATCAGGTAATGAAGAAGGTAATTAAAGTTTACATAAAGAGCCATCCTAAAGGTTCTGAAGGCTATAAGCCAGTAATAGAGCTTCACATAACATCATCCGGTAAAAGCCTTGAAGAAGCAAGAAAATATGTTGAGGAAGCCAAGGAGAAAATAATAAATCTGGTTAAAGATAAAGCTGAGATTCTAGAGGGCTAAAATATATGTGTGCGTTTTCTACCAAATATTATGATATTGAATAAGGGGTTTCATATCATGGTTTCGAAGACAATAAACGAAATGTTAACTGTAAAGAAAGGTGTTATAAACGGCGAGGTTACATTGATTTCTTCAGGTCCTTTAAAGCTTGGAGTAACATATAGTAGTAAAAGTGGGAGCATACCTTTCCAAGTACCATTACCCTCTAACGCAAAAATTAAAGAACTTACACTCGAAATAGCTGTCACCCATAGTAGCGAACCACACAATGTGAAGTGGAGGGTTTGGTTTAACGGGTTCCCTCTTACGAGAGAATTCAAACCTCAGATAACTGTTGAAGCGAAAGACAAATTCTTTAGCAAAGTACTTTTCGACGTAACACCCGTTCTTCAAGCTAAGGGATTTAGGGAAGAACTCATATTAGCTATAAAATATGATGGCAATGAAAACCTCATTGTAGACCATGCGAATTTAATAGTAACTTATGAAGCATCTGAAGCAAAATCATCCTACATATACTGTTCAGGAGCAATACTCGTACCCCCTCAAACTTCAGTGAAATATCCTTTTGAAATATCCGAGTTAATAGAGGGATTTGGAGAGTTAAGAGGAGTTATGATAGTTTCGTCAAAACTTTCTGAAACAAAAATCTTCTTAAACGGTAAAAACATTTACAATGCCGCCAACATTACAGGTGCAGAAGAATTTTACATTGAAAACATAGACTTAAAACCTAAAAATATTCTAGAGATTCAGCATGAAACCTCAAATATTCAAGTAAGAGACTACGTTAATCTTTCAACAATTTTAGCTACAATTACGTACATGCTAAAGCCAAAACTAGACATAATTAATGCAAAACTTGAATCACAGGGTGAGAAAGAAAAAGTTATAGCAACAATTAAGAACAATGGGGCATCAAAACCGGATAAAGCATGGCTATTAGTTATAGATACAGGAGTTGTTGTTTCTAGGCAGAGACTCCCTGAGCTCACGCCGGGAGAGGAAATTCAAATAGAGATCCCCTGTAAGAAGCAAATGCTAACTAAGCATGGTCTCATGTTTATTAGAGTTGTTTGGACTAAGTTAAGCAGGACATTTACAAGCGAAATGAGACTACGTTAAACTCTTGACGATAAACAATATTTCGAAGCCGGACAAGCCCAGCAAAGAGGTTCCCTTGACCTACAAACATTTCTTCCAAAACTTATTAAGAGAAGATGAGCTTTAACCCTATACTTTGAGGGAATACTTCTTTCTAAAGAGCGCCTTATATCATAGTACTTTCTCGACGATGTCAAACCTATTCTTAAACTTATTCTTCTAATATGGGTGTCAACAGGGAGAATCGGTTCATTTAATGAGAAAGCCAGTACTACATCAACTGTTTTAGGACCTATGCCTCTTATTTTTAACAGCTCATTACGAAGCCTTTCAGCGTTCTTAATCTCTAAAAGCTTCCTCCTAATTATTTCGTTAGCTAAATCCTTAATTACCTTAGACTTTACTTTATATAGCCCCGCAGGCTTCAAGAGTCTCTCTAAAGTTTCTAAATCCACCTTAGCTATTTTTTCAGGAGATATTTTAGCAAAATATTCTCTAAGATTATGAAGAGCTCTTTTAGTGTTTTTCCAGTTAGTGTTTTGAGAAATTATGGTAGCTATGAGCTGTTCAAATAAGCTTCTTTTCTTAATACTCTCCATTACCTCTTCAACATATTTTCCATAATTCTTTTCAGCAAAAGTGAGTATTAATGCTAATGCTACTACGGGGTCTTTACCGTGTAAACACATTAGAAATCTCCCATTGAGGTAAAAATATAAGCCTTAATTTAAAAGCTTCTCTCTGGAATGAGGTGATAAGACTTAACCATATCTTCAAAGGCTAAATGGAGAAGTAGTGAAAGAATAGCTCTTTCAGTACTTGAAGACTTAGGCTATAGAATAGTTGATGTTCATAAGAAGATCACGTTAAAAGGCGTTGATGTAGCAGAAGTTGACGCCATAGCTGAGGACCCTTCAGGAACAAGATATGCTGTAGAAATTAAAGCAGGTAGGCTAGATGTCTCAGGGGTTAGGCAAGCATATACTAACGCTAAACTCCTAGGTTTAAAGCCCTTAGTGATATGTAAAGGCTTTATCGACGATGCCGCAAAAGCAACCGCTGATCAGCTTGAAGTAAAAGTTATTGAATTAAGTGATCAGTTCCTTGTTGATTCCGAAGAACTAGAAATTATAGTTAAAGAGTCTGTTGAAAACGTTATTGATGATTATTTAACAACTCTCCTAACACCGCTTCCTGAACTTAGTAGTGAAGAAACAGTGGTTCTTAAAGCTTTAGCGGGGAATCCAACATTAGCTGATGCAGCTCAAAGCTTAAACCTAGACCTTAATCAACTACTCGAGAGAATAAGTTCGCTTAAAAGGAAAGGTGTTTTGCCGAGAACTAGAAATTACAGAGCCATAAGGAGAAGAGCAAAAATACTACTTTACAAACTAGCTTTTGAAAAAAGAATAAACGAGATCTTAAGCGGACTTGAAAAGCAAATTAGAGAATTAGAAGAGAAGAGAACATAAGCGATAAACAATGCTCCTTGAAATCTTCCAATATAAATACAGAAATGTCCCTTTAATCCCCGGAAAATTGTTAAAAGAACTTCTTCATGAGAAATTTCTTGAAAAATATATTTCATTAGATTTAGGTATTTCAGTATCTAGAATCATTAAAGACTCTAATGTTATTTATTTCGAAGAGTATAACACCAAACTTAAACTAAATGGAATTGTAAACATGAGAATAAAGGATGATTGTGTTTATGCGTTAATAGGTGATGAATTCTTAGAACTTTCGATTCCAACTAAAAATAGGTTCTACAAATTAAAAGCTCCATATCCTAACAAAGCACCCACAATTGAGATTAGTGGAATTCATATGCATAGGATTAAGGACATTGATCCATGGAAAGACTCTCTAATAAAGGTCAAAAGAGCCCGAATTAAGAGAAGCCATGTGGTTTTAGATACATGCACAGGTTTAGGATATACTGCTATAGGCAGTTTAAGATTTGGTGCTTCAAAAGTTTATACCGTAGAGATTGATGAGAATGTTCTCGCCCTTAGTCAGCTAAATCCATGGTCTAGGTTTCTTGAGGATAAAAGAATAACCATATTTTTAGGTGATGTTTACGACGTAGTAGATGTTTTTGAGGATGAAGCTTTTGATAGAATAATCCATGATCCACCTAGGTTCTCTTTATCTGGCCATCTTTATAGCGAAAGTTTTTACCGTAAACTCTATCGAAAACTTAAGCCTGGCGGAGTATTGTTCCATTACACGGGAACTCCAGGGGGGAAGCGTAGAGTAAGCATTACTAAAGGCGTTGCTGAAAGATTAAGGAGAGTAGGGTTCTATATTAGAGTAGATCCTATATCGCAAGGTGTCATAGCGTTTAAACCCAGAGTTTAAGCAGAAGTTAATATTGGCTTATTGTATCCTATAATTTAAATACATTACTTCTTAGTATCAATCAAATAGTGTATGGTGTTTAGATATGGAATATCAGGAGAAACAGCCCACAATAAATGACTTAATAAATGAACTTAGAAAACTTAAAGAAACAGCATGTATGGGCGGAGGACCTGAAAGAATAAAGAGACAGAAAATGAAAGGCAAATTAACAGCTAGGGAAAGGCTGGAGAAACTGCTTGATCCAGAATCTTTCGTCGAATTACAGCCCTTTGTTGTTCATAGGAGCACATATTTTGGTATGGATAAGGTTAAGTACTTAGGAGATGGCGTAATCACAGGCTTTGGTACAATAAATGGTAGGAGAGTTTATGTTTTTTCCCAGGACTTTACGGTAATGGGCGGTTCTCTTGGTGAGATGCACGCTAAGAAAATAGAGGCAATAATCGACTTAGCGCTTAAAACAGGTTCTCCACTTATAGGACTTTATGATTCAGGTGGCGCTAGAATTCAGGAAGGAGTTGCCGCATTAGATGGTTTTGGAAGAATTTTTAGAATGAATGTTAAAGCTTCAGGAATAATTCCTCAAATATCGTTAATATTGGGTCCATGTGCTGGTGGAGCATCGTATTCTCCAGCATTAACGGATTTTATAATTATGGTTAAGAAAATATCATACATGTTCATAACAGGACCTCAAGTTGTAAAAGCTGTTACAGGCGAAGAAGTAACATTTGAGGAACTTGGTGGAGCTGAGGTTCACGCAGCTAAAAGCGGTGTTGCTCATTTCATAGCGGATAGTGAGGATGAAGCTTTTGAAATTGTTAGAGAACTTCTTTCCTATATACCTTCAAATAATATGGAGGAACCTCCTTATGTTGAAACGGAAGATCCTATTGATAGAGAAGATGAAGAACTTAATAATATTGTACCTACGGATCCTTCTGAACCATATGATGTGAGAGATATCATACTTAGAATAGTTGATGATGGGAGGTTCCTAGAGGTACATAGAGACTTTGCTCCAAACATAGTCATTGGTTTTGGTAGATTTAACGGGTACTCAACATGTATTGTTGCGAATCAGCCAAAACATTTAGCAGGAGTTTTAGACATTAATGCTTCAGCAAAAGCTGCTCGCTTTGTAAGGTTTTGTGATTCATTTAATATACCGATATTGATGCTAGTTGATGTTCCAGGCTACATGCCGGGCGTAGATCAGGAACATGGAGGAATAATAAAGCATGGTGCAAAGCTAGTTTATGCGTATGCTGAAGCTACGGTACCTAAAGTGACTATAGTTCTTAGAAAAGCCTATGGCGGAGCCTACATTGCCATGGGTTCTAAGAGTTTAGGTGCAGATATTGTTTATGCTTGGCCTACAGCCGAAATAGCGGTTATGGGCCCTGAGGGTGCAGTTAAAATAATATTTAGGAAGGAGCTTGAAGCTTCAGAGAATCCTGAAGAGTTATTTAGGAGGAGATTAAGGGAGTATAGGAAAGTCTTTGCAAATCCGTATAGGGCTGCGGAATTAGGGTTAATAGATGACGTAATAGAGCCTCGTATGACGAGACCTATGATCATTAAAGCGTTTGAAACATTAAGGAACAAAAGGGAGATAAGACTTCCCAGAAAACATGGTAATATTCCGCTCTAAGAAGTGTTTTTAGGCTCTATTTTAAGTAGCAACTGGTTTTTCTTAACACTGTCACCATCCTTTACGAAAATGTTTTTCACTTCACCATCATAGGGTGATTTTATCTCGTTAAGCATTTTCATGGACTCCATTATCAGAAGCGTTTCTCCCTTACTTACCTTCTCACCTACTGACACCTTAACAGAAACTATTTTACCACTAAGTGGGGCCTTAATTTCCCCGAGAGTTTCCTCACGATTATTTCTTCGATTATTACTTATTAGCTCATAATTTGTTGCTTTTGTTTCTAAAAACTCTAGAACTGTAATTTTAGTTGGTACCCCATTTACATAAGCGATGTTCTTGTCTTCGTCTATTACGACAACGTATTTCTTACCATCTATTACTACTTCAGCTCTTAACTCATCTAAATATTTCACCTCAGCATTTATCTTACCTAAAACTTCGTCTAATATGAGAAACCTATTGCTTTCCTGCTTCTCTATTGTAAAGGAATATTCGTCATCAAAACATTTAGCTATAATTCGACGTGTCATAGTCTCCCTTCACCAACGCTATATTAGTAAACATTATTGTTGCATAGAGTGGAAAGTTTCCAAGCGTTTAAGTTGCGTGAGCTCTTGTATTCTTCATACCTAATTCGGCTAATGCTTTTTCTAGCCTTAGTTTTTCTAATTTTAAAAGCCAACGATGCAGCTATTATTCTTTTTCTCTCTTCAATGCTTAATTCGCCTATGAATTTAGGTAGCTTTTCATCTAGATATTTAGTGTGTATGTTGCCTTCAATGAAATCCGCATCCTCAGCTATTTTCTTGTAAAGAGGAATTGTTGTTCTCACTCCTTCAACTATGTATTCTATGAGTGCTCTTCTTAGCCTTTCTATTGCTTCTCTCCTATTTTCACCCCAAACGATAAGTTTTGAAATTAGGGGGTTGAATGCTTGTGGAATAATGTATCCCTCATAAACTCCACTATCAACTCTAACACCGAACCCTCCTGGCTCATGGTACTTAATAATCTTACCCGACGATGGAGCAAAGTTTCTTAAGGGGTCTTCAGCATTTATTCTAACTTCAATTGCCCATCCCTTTATCGATATTTGCCCCTGACCTAGGTTTAATGGTTTATCCGCTGCTATTCTCATTTGTGCTTTTACAATGTCTATTCCAGTAATCATTTCCGTTACTCCGTGCTCAACTTGCAATCTAGCGTTTATTTCTATGAAGTAGTGTTTTCCATTTTTATAGAGAAATTCTACTGTTCCAACATTCGTATAGCCTATTTTTTCGGCTAACCTTATAGCGTCATTCGCAATTTCTAATCTTTCATCCCACATCAGAGCTTTTGATGGAGCTTCCTCTATTAGCTTTTGGAAGCGCCGTTGAATAGAGCATTCTCTTTCGAAAAGATGTATTACGTTACCATAGTTGTCAGCTAGTATTTGGACTTCGATATGCCGTGGTTTGTCAATGTACTTTTCAATGTAAATATCCGGAATAGCAAATGCTTTGTAAGCTTCTTGTTGAGCAAGCCTGAAGTACTCGTGTAGTTCCTCTCTGTTTCTTACTATTCTCATCCCTATACCTCCTCCACCACCTACAGCCTTCAGCAATACTGGATATCCTAGCTCTTCCGCTATTTTCTCAGCCTCTTTTACACTAGATATGGGCTCTAGTGGTCCAGGAATTACCGGAACATCAGCTTTAATAGCTGATTTCTTCGATTCAAGCTTATTGCCTGCTAAAACCATGGCCTCAGGTTCGGGACCTATGAAAACTATGCCCTCCTTTACGACTTTACTTGCAAAGATAGGGTTTTCCGCTAAAAATCCGTAGCCTGGATGAATAGCGTCTACTTTAGATTTTAACGCTACATCCATTATTTCATCCATGTTTATGTAGCTTGAAACTTTATATGCTTCATCAGATAGAATTACGTGAAGAGCCGATGCATCCTCTTTAGTGTAAATGGTAACTGTCTTGATACCAAGCTCTCTAGCGGCTCTTATAATTCTAACAGCAATTTCTCCTCTATTAGCAATCAATATTTTATTGAATAGCAACGCTAATGCTTCACCACTCCCTAAGCGCTAGCTGATTCCCCTGCTTCAAAAAGTTTTTTCGTAAAAACAAACATACTTGCTAGTAGAAAACTATTTAGCACAATATTAATAATTTCGACAATAGACGAATAAAAATATTCATTAGGTGACGTAATGGATAATTTGAAAGAAATAGAGAATAGCATACTACTACGTAATTTAGGCTACGAGATATTCTATTTAAGAAAGACGTTCTCAACTATGGATTTTGCTAGAGAAGCACTAGAATTCGGGAAATATTTTCGAGCAGTAATTGTTGCTGAAGAACAAGTTAGAGGGAGGGGTAGGAAAGGAAGAAAATGGGTTTCCCCTAGAGGGGGGCTATGGACAACAATAGTCACCCCTATACCTAGAGACAAACTTGAACTAACAAGCATTATTGCAGGTTTAGCTGTAACGGTAAGTCTAAAAGAACTTTATGGTCTCAATATTCAACTTAAATGGCCTAATGACGTTGTCTATTTGGGTTTTAAGCTTGGAGGAATACTTGTTGAAAACCTAATTTACGACAACGAAATCATAAGCTTAGTTGGAATAGGAATTAACTGTAATAATAGCTCGTTAGATTTAGGCGTAGAAGGTACCATTTCGTTAAGAGAAATTTTAGGTAGAAGGGTTTCTAGAAAGGAGATACTCGAGAAAATAGTTGTTAACATAGAACGTTTTCTCAAGGAATATACAGCTTTCGAAATTATTGAAGCGTATAAAAGATACTGTTTTAGTTTAGGTAGGAAGGTAAAAATTAAAGTTAATGAGGAAATTATTGAAGGAATTGTTTGCGACATTACAAATAAGGGAGGATTAATCGTTAGAACCTCTAGAAAAGACGAAGTTATTGTTAATCATGGAGATGTTATTGAACATGAAGGAGCGAAGTATAAATTAGGTTAGAGGGCTAAAATCTTAGCTGAAGTCTATGTTTCCTTTTCAAGGAGAAGACTTCTTCTCTAATGTTCTTAGCTAAATTATAGCATCCTTCTCCCCTTTCTAAAACACCCTTCAAAATGAGATTTTTTATTACCTTTAAAGGATTACTTATTCCTAATGCTTTAAGTTCTTTTTCAGCAAGAATCTCTCCTACGGAAATGTATTTTATAAAGTAGTATGTAACAAGTTTCTCTTCGTCTGCTAATTTAACCTCTCTAAGAGATTTTATTGATGAGAGAACTTTTTCAGCATCCCTAAGTCTAAGTGTAAGCATTTTAGACCACGGTATACCGCTTACTAGCTAGCTAATTATTAATGTGAGAATAAAAGTTTATTGTAAATGCTTTTAGCAAGCCTTATCTAAAATTTTAGGTTAAAGCTTCAGCTCTGTTATAGTTTCGAATTAGCAATGCTATTCCTCTTCGTATGGCTTCGCTTCTAGATGTAAAGATGCCCTTCTCAACCAAGCGGTCTATTTCTTTTAGTAGCTCTTTTGGCATTTTTACCGAAACAACAACAACTTTGCCCATACCAGAACTTCCTCGTGAACTTTGCTTTTTTCGTAATTATACTTCGTCTTAATGAAGGGTTTAAAAGACTATTCCCTCATCAATAATACCAAGTTCTAATGAATCTATGCTCCGTAATGCTCTTATCTATTTTATTTAAGTAGGCATCGCAAACCTCAAGAAATGGACAACGATTAAATCCTAAAACCGTTTTATCGCAGTTTAAACAGCGAGGTAATGGTTTCGTACAGCATGTTCTTCCGAAACTCCAGAGGAAATCGTCTAATATTAGCGGTGAAATACCTATCCTCATGGAGATAAGTTTATAGGCTTTTCTCACAATCAACCTTATCATAATGTCTTCTTCAAATGAAAACTCTTCACCGTTAAATACCTTCTTTAGAATTTCCCCATCTAACTTAACAATCCCTAATCTGAACGCAATTCTTACTAAGTGGTTATCAACAGGTACATGTAAATTTTCCTTGTCGATAGGCTTGAATATTTCTCTTCTCTCAAGGAACTTTACAAGTAAGAAGGACTTCTTTTCAACAGGGTCTTCGTACGCTCTAAACGTTTTCAACCTATCAATAAGTCCTCCTCTTAAACTACGTAATTTCATCCTACTTTCACTTATAAGCTTCATTACTCTACCGTGATAAAGCTTGGTTAATTTCAAACCTAAATCTCTAAGAAGTATTGTTCTAACTTTTAAATCCCATATTCTAGCATTGTCGATACACAACCAATCACGAACATCCTTAATCCTTATTTTTGCTAGATTTTTCGGATCAAAGAATTCTGGATCCTCATTAAACTTTAAAATACCTAGTCGGTATAGCAGGTCTGCTCCATGATATTTTCTACCATTAATTATTGCTTCGTAAGGTTTACCTCTGTAGCTTGTTCTATGATCTAAAGCAACCATAACTATAAAATATCTAGATACTTCCTCCGGCTCCTTATCCGTACCTGGATAATATTCTGAATTATCGAACCTATCCAGTGAATGTAACAGCCTATCTTTAACATTGTTTTTAACAAAAGTCTTTGATACTTCTATTATCTTCTCATAGTCTATTTTTATCATAGATTCTCTCCCTTATACTTGCCCTCATATGTTTTAGCGGGTTTCTCAGAGAGTTTTATGAAGATTAATTGTGCTATTCTAGCATTTCTCTTTATCACAACACCCTTTGAATGCACTATTAGCAGAATCTCACTTCTACCATAATATCCAGGATCCCATAGTGCACATCGTACATCAACACCCATTCTTAAGAGTGAGGATCTTGGAAAGCACATGGCAATAGTGTCGTTAGGTACCATAATTACTTCGTTAATAACGACTTTGTATGCGCCTTTACTAAGATGCCAAACGCCATTTATCGGGTGTAGTTCTTCATATTGTGGAAGCTGTCTTTCACTTAATCCAATAAGTCCTTTCCCAACTATTTTAAATATTTTCTTAACTGTCAAATCAACTCCAGCAGGTTGAACCTGTAGGTTCTCGTCTATGAGGTTTTTGAGGTAGGCTTTAGCTAAGTGACCGGGGATAACCAACATCTATCCCTTATGCTGTCTCGTATTTGGCTATTAGAAAAATATTTTGTCATTTCAAAAAATTTTAAGGGGGTAAAGCTTAAATTTTATGATGTTTACCCCCTTAAAAAGGGGGTGTTAGGGGGCGATGACTGGGCTTGTGACTTTAGAGTATCAAGAGCAGCAGCCAAAGGTTGTAGGAAGGCATGTTTATGGCAATCTATATGGTTGTGATGAAGAAGTTTTAATGAATGAGGAGCTCCTTAGGGAAATAGTTGTTAATGCTGTTAAAATAGGTAATATGACGCTTCTCGATGTGAAATCTTGGAAAATAGGTTTAGGGGTGAGCGTCTTAGCTATCGTTCTCGAAAGCCATATAGCAGTTCATACGTGGCCTGAACATAAATTTGCAACAGTGGATGTATACTCTTGTGGATCACACACGGATCCTGAAAGAGCCTTTGATTACATAGCAAAGATGCTGAAAGCTAAGAGGGTTGTTAGAAATTACGCTGATAGGTCATATCTGGAATAGGGTTTAGCGTTCAAAACATTCCTAGAGTTCAAGTTGTTTTTTACTGCTTCAATGAGTGCTTATGAGCTTTTCAACCTTAGATAAATACCGTGCTGTTTTGACAGCTTTATCTGATACCTCAACAACCTTTCCCTTATAGATAACGTAGTGGTTAATCTTAATTCCGGGTACAAGCTTTCTACACTCCTCCACCATCATATGGAGCTGTACACAATGGGGACTTCCATCAACTGTAAGAACAGTTATCTCTTCTAACATGCATGACTTCATCATTGTAGCTAGCTTAAAACCCACCATGTTCATATGTTCCCATTCTAAGCATACAGCTAAAGGTACTCTATTCTCAACGAATTTCTTCAGAATTTCTGAATGCTCGTCCTTAACACATGTACCGTATATGAGGATCTTCCTTTTCTCCCTTATGATTTTAGAGCAAGCGTTTGTATCTATAAGCCTTCTGAACTCGAAAATAACCATCACCCTTGAAGTTTTCTTCTCAGATACATTTATCATTGCTTTACAAGTATATTTTAAACTATGCGAGAATACGATATGGTAATAGTAGGCTTAGGTCCAGCAGGTCTTTCCCTACTCTACTTCCTTAAAAAGTTCAAATACAATGGCAGCGTCTTAGGTATCGAGGCTAAAAGAGAAGTAGGACTGAACAAACATTGTGCAGGCCTTGTAAGTTCATCCTTTATAAAGCTCATGTGGCCTATTACGAAGAAAACCATTATAAACAGGCTGTCCTCATTTACTGTAACTACTCTTTCGACAAGTAAGAAGGTTTATGTTAATTTGCTTGAAGAAGCCTATGTCATAGACAGGATAGCGTATGAAAAAATTCTTTTCGAAAACGTTTCGAACTTTAATGATTACCTATTTAAACATCAAGCCATAGACATTGTAGGAAATACGGCTAACTTAAGTGGTAAGGATAGAGTTAAAGCGAAAATATTTGTTATTGCTGAAGGATACGTTCATAGGTTAAGGAGGAAAATACTTGGAGAGAGGAAGGGGGAGAGAAAGGTATATGGAATTCAGGAAGACATAATCGCTAAGCCTTATGATAAAACATCATTTTCAGTAATCTTTACAGACACGTTTGCTAAAGGATTTTTCGGATGGGCCATCCCATTAGATAAGAGAAAAGTTAGAGTAGGAATTGGAGGATCAAAAGTTTCTATTGGAATGCTTAGAGCTTTTGAAAGACAGCTTGTAAAAAGGAGGATTATTTCAGAACCCATTAAGCACGGGGAACCCTATGGCGGAGTAATATTGACTAGTCCCCCGGAAAGACCAGATCATAAAGGTAAAGTTATTTTTATAGGTGATTCAGGTTTTCATGTTAAACCGATAACTGGAGGTGGTCTTTTTATTCACACATTATTCTCCAGATCACTAGCCAGATCTATAACTGCAACCGACAATTTAGATAACACAAGATTTCTCAACAAGTATTATGGTGAAACAGCAGTTTTTCGTAGAAAACTTAAACTTCAAGGATTAATAGCCAAAATTCTTCACGAACTAAATGAGAGGGAAAAGACCAAAATAATTAATGACATTAGTGGTGAAGAATATTACTTAAGAAACTATGACTTTCACGAGGAAGACATATTGTTACTTTTAACAAAACTCCAAATTGCTAAAAGCGTTATGAAACATAGTCATTCAATCATAGCTGCATTCTTACGAAGAATGGCTCAATAATACATGACGATACTGTGGAAATGTAGCTAACGACAACTACTCCAATAAGTCCGGCTAAAGTGATGATATAAGTATATTCTCCTATTGGCTTATTTCGGAATCTTGAAATTATTATTTGAAATATTCCACCCTGCAGAAGGGATATTGACATCATGTCTCCAATAATAAGCGGAATGTACATTACTACGATGTTATAGCTACTTTTCTCTAAGAGACCTAGGAAGAGACCTTCGGCAAAATAAGTATATGCTACATATGGTGGAATCAACGTTGACATTATTGTTGCTGAAATACGCGATAAACTAACTAAGTTCAACAGATAAAACACGTTGTCCTCCTTAGCACCAGTAGCTGTTTCGAAAAGGTCATTACAGAGCTTCGTCATAGGTGACTCCTTTATTTCCTCATATAGCGGTGTTACTATGGAACTTGCATATGAGGGATTAGTTAATGAAATTGTTAATCCGAAAGCTATGGACAACGTGTATATTATCATGAACACTATAGGTAATACTTTACTCCATATTTCAAGCTCAGCTTTTAGGAAAAACACTTTGCCTTCCACAACTAACTCCTCTTATAGAAATCTTGAAAGAAATCACTATATAAATGTGGAGTTCGTTTTTACAATTAAGGAGTAGGGATTTGAC
Source organism: Thermoprotei archaeon (assembly GCA_021158265.1). GTDB lineage: Archaea > Thermoproteota > Thermoprotei_A > EX4484-217-1 > EX4484-217-1 > DRYM01. Next base: position 4,536 of record JAGGUY010000015.1, on the reverse strand, counting down.
TCTTTGCGAAGTATGCGAAAGAAATGAAGCAAAATATGCATGTAAGCTTTGCGGTAGGAAGGTATGTAGTGAACACATAGACTCTGATGGAATATGCTCAATATGTAAATTAACTCTTTGCGAAAGATGTCATAAATATCACGCTATCGGGTACTGTAAAATATGCGGTAGAGTCCTTTGTGAGGACTGTTTAATTCAAGTATCACCTGTTGAATACGTCTGCATTGACTGTTACACTAAGTATTTTGGTGAAGAGAAGAAATTAGGACGTATCCTTCCTAAGGGATTCAAGAAATCCTCTAAGTAATTTCACGTTTACCTCATGTTTAGATTTTCTCCTTACATCAACATAAAGCCCTAGTCTCCTTGCTTTATCTATGGTTAATCCTACCTCTTTAAGTTCTAGTATACTAAAGCCTCTTCCCTCCCTCCACTTTGGTGGAAGCTTTCCTTGGCTGATAAGTCTTGGTGTTTTAACTAATGCTTTAGGTGGCTTTTTACCCACCATGTTGAATCACCTATGCTGATCTCTTTTAAAGTAGAAATTTTCAGAGTATTTTAAGGTATCTTTAGTCTAAAGTCTTCTTTAACAACGTTTAGCGCGATGCTGGTGTTTGTGCTTATAACGTAGGGTTTAGCTAGTAAGCTCTTTATGAAGTCGTTTAGCTCCCTTATTGATCTAAACTTTGCTATGACTATTACGTCAAACTCCCCGGTTACATCGTAAACGGCACATACATTGGGGTACTTTGCAACGTCTCTTTCAACATTGAGTATGTGTTTTCCATCAACCTTTATTAGGACAAGTGCTGTAACATCATATCCTACTCTACCGTAATCTACCTGAACAGAAAAGCCTTTAATTACCCCTTTGGCTTGAAGCTTTCTCACTCTTAAATGTACTGTTCCTACAGAAACACCCAGTCTTCTAGCTAATTCCCTATATGTTATCCTAGGGTTTTCTATTAACTCGTTTAATATTTTTCTATCTAATTCGTCAAGGCCTTTATCCAACATTTTTCCCTCATAATTACCTTCAAATCCTAAGTATGAGTCTTAAACGTTTCTCAAATAGCCATTTTCGTTAAATACTTATAAGCTAATTCTCTATAAGAATAGTGTTGAACGGGTGATTCAGGAGAATATGGATAAAATAAGACGTTTAGTTCTAGATGTACTTAAGCCATTAAAGGATCCCTCAGTTATTGAAGTAGCTAAAGCGTTAGCCAATGTTAAGGGTGTAAGTGCAGTCAATGTTACCGTAAATGAAGTGGATGTTGAAACTATGGGGCTCATAATAACTATTGAAGGAGACGATATTGACTATAGAGAAGTGGAGGATGTTCTTAGAAATGTTGGAGCAGTAATACACAGTGTAGACCAAGTAGTTGTTGGTGAAAAAATTATTGAAACAGCAATGACTATCCAGAATAGAACATAAAAATTTTAGCAAACCTTAGCTCCAGGCCCAGGTTCGTCATCAACCGTTAGAACTCTCGGTTTTCCTTTGGAACAGTCAGCTGCTAATATCATTCCCTGACTAACATAGCCTCTAATAATTTTCGGTTTCAAGTTAGCTACAACTATAAGCCTTCTATTAACCAAGCTTTCCGGAGAATACACATCACCTATGCCAGCTATAATCTGTCTTTCACCCAATTCTCCAAGGTCAATTATTAATCTTAGAAGCTTTGTTCCCGGAATGCGTTCAGCAGACTTTACAACACCTACCCTTAGATCTATTTTAGAAAATTCTTCAATAGTTATTTGTTCACTCATGACCTAACACCCTAAGCGAAAACGTCTAAGTACATAGAAAAAACAGTGTAACTTATAAACATACACTAATTTAGGTGCTTAACGAAAAGGATGAAAACGATGTATGTTGATTTTAGAGCTTGGAACGAGAGAAGAAAAGCGTTTATGAAAAGGTTAAAAAGAGATAAAGAAACAGGGTATTTTGATAAAGAACTAGAATCAATAATTGACCTACTCAATAGTTTCGATGACATGTTTACTACAAGTAGCTGTGCTGGAAGACTCATGATTTTTTCCTCAGAAGAACCGTGGGATAAGAAAACAATAAAGACATACTTGAAATCTCATGAACCTATAAGTGTAAGTAGTGTTATGAAGATTCTTAATGATGTTTTAGATGGAAACCTATGGTTTGTTATGCAGCCTCCTATAATCCACATATCATGCCTTACTGTTGAAAGAGCACAAGAACTTTTGAAAATAGCTAGAAATGTAGGGTTTAAACATAGTGGAATAATAAGCTTCTCCCGAAATGGTATACATGTTGAGTTACAAGGTAATGAGCATTTAGAGTTTCCTCTAAGGATTCGTGGAAAAACTATTATTAGAAAGCGTTATCTAAGCAAACTCGTAAAGTGGGCAAATAATACGCTACTTAGATCTAAAAAGAAGATATTTAAACTAGAGCTTGAAATCAGAAGTAAATGGTTAGGAGAAGGGTGAAAGGCAAATGTCTACGCAAAAGACACCACTAGACGTGATTAAACCTCTAAGTCCAGGTCAAGAAGAACTACTTAGTGTCTTAAAGGATAGAAGCTATGACATAGTAGGGGTTTTCGGACCTACTGGAACAGGTAAGAGCCTATTATCAATAGCTTACGGTATTTCTGAAGTCATTAAAGGTAATTGTAGGAGATTCATAATAGCTAGACCATTAATAGACATTGTTTCTGAAAGAGAAGTCACTGCAATAGAACTAGGTAAGCTTTACTATGAGCTATCCGCTGCATACATAAGAGACATACTTTCAGAGTTCATAGAATGGGGTACTGTTGAGAACTTGATTAAAGAAGAAAAAGTTCTCTTAGTGGACATTCATTTCCTAAGAGGTAGAACGTTTGATGACACAATAATATTTCTTGATGACGCACAGAATGTGCCTCCTGAAAGCTCCCTAGAGTTGCTTATGAGAATGGGCAATAATTCTAGAATGATCATAGCCGGCGACCCCGTATTCCAGAAGAATCCTGAAATACAAGTTGATGGAGCAACACTACTAAGAGAAGCATTAATAGGCGAAGAGAATGCTGCAGTAGTTGATTTAGGAATTAAAGATATTGTTAGAATAGGTGCTAAGAGAGGAATAAAGCTTCTCTTAGAAATAAGGATGAGAAAAAGAAAGCTTAACGAACTTGAAATGAGAATCTATGATGCTGCGAAAACATATGCACCAGATGCGGACATTGTAACGGTCATCGAATTTCTTGAAGAAAAGAAAAAGTTTGAAATAACTAGTGAACATACACCTGACGCTCTAATAATAGTTAAAGAAGGCCATTTAGGAAGACTTGTCGGTAGAGGCGGTGAGAGAATAAATAAGCTAGAGGAAGAAGTTGGTTTAAGAATAAGAGGTATTGAGCTTACATTGGACTTTAAAGAGCTTGTAAGAGCAATACATCCTGTTAGCTGGATCCATAAACACGTGATTGATGCAGACTTTGCAGGACCGAACATGGTTTTCAAGGTGAGAAGCAGCGAATTCGGACCCTTCGTAGGTCAAAAAGGTTTTTATGTGAAGTTCATGGATTCAGTATTGAGGAAGCTTGTAGGGGTTGGTGCGCGAGCACTTGAAGTAGAAGAGAAAAGGAGAAGAAGGAAAAGGTAGACACTATTTTTCAACATAGTAATCTAGTACTACCTGATATCTTCTTTTACCAACAGACCTTATTACTCGAGAATCTTCAATAACAGCTTTGCTAACATGCTTTCTAAGAAAAGACGTATATTCTGCTATAGCATTCTCTTTAGCATGCACTCTATTTTTCCCGTTAACGAAAAGATACACATGTAAGTAGCCTTTCCCCTTTAGAGCATCCAAAGCATATTTAAGATAATCATAGACTAGTTCAGGTAAGGGCATTAGCACCCTATCTACTTCAGCAATGCTACCTTCCAAAATAACCTCTTTTGAATCACCTAAAATAGGAACTACTTTCCCTTTTAAATTGTTTAAACATATGCTTTTAACCATGTAATAGTAGGCGTAGGGATTTATATCGATAGAATACACTATAACATTCTTTCTCTTCGCCATTATTAATGAAAATAAACCTACACCCGAGAACATATTGAGAATTCTTTCCCCATCATTAACCTTTTCAGCTACCCTCTTATGTTCGTAGTTAAGAGCTTGTGAAACATACACTTTAGTAATGTCTATAAGAAAGCGTGTTTCATGTTCGACATATACTGTTTCGCTTCTATAATCACCACATAGGTGAATAAAGTCTCTTACCCTATGCTTTCCTCTGACTTCAGAAATAGAGCACCAAACAGATTTAACATATGTTAACTCATTAAGTATATGTTCACTCAAAAGCCTAAGCTTCTCAACACTAACATCATAAGGTTTTCTTAGAATGAGGATATCACCTAATATTTCCATGCGCTTCCAAATCTTCGATGAAACGTTTTCTCCGAAAAGTTTTCTAGCAAGCTCTCTTAGGTAAACACCGTGAACCATATATTTACACCTTACACTTAAAATACGTGATTCAT